>JANPCW010000666.1:0-9198 GCA_031431155.1 Janthinobacterium sp.
GCTTCCCGATGATGGGCAAGATCGACGTGAACGGCCCCAAGGCGCACCCGCTGTACAAATGGCTCAGCGCTGAAGCGCCAGGTCTGCTGGGCAGCAAGTCCATCAAATGGAACTTCACCAAGTTTCTGGTTCGGAAAGACGGCTCGGTGCATGGACGTTACGCGCCATCGACCAAGCCCGAAGAAATGATGGGGGATATCGAAAAGCTGCTGGCGGAATGATCTAAAATTATCTGCCCGACCGGTCTCTCTCGTAGGGCGGAAAAGCGAAGCGAATTGCGAATGCAATTCGGGCACTGGAAAAATCATTCGCCGCCTTCCGCTGGTGGCGACCCTGGCGGAAGGCGCAAGCGGGGGCGCCGAGCCTTTTCCGCCCTACGCTCTGTTCGCAGTCACGAGGGCGCGATCGATCAATTCGATCCAGTGCGTGACCGGCGTTTCAGTGCCTGACTGCAGATGTATCAAGCAACCGATATTGGCCGAGACGATGACGGTGGGCTCGGTTGCGAGCAAATTGGCGAGCTTGTTATCGCGTAGCTCGATGGCCAGCGCCGGCTGCAGCATCGAGTAGGTACCAGCCGAACCGCAACACAGGTGACTGTCGGCGCACAGCGTGACATCGACCCCGACGGCGCGCAGCACGCCCCCGACCTTGCCCCGGATTTGCTGGCCGTGCTGCAGGGTGCATGGCGGGTGGAACGCGACCCGCTGCCTGATTTTCCCTTGAAGCAGACGCGCCAGTTCAGCCTCGAAGGCTGGCAGGATTTCGCTCAGGTCGCGGGTCATTTCCGAAATGCGCCGCGCTTTTTGCGCGTATATGCTGTCATGCGCCAGCAAGTGCCCGTATTCCTTCACCGTCACGCCACAGCCGGAGGCGGTCATCAAGATCGCCTCGACCGCGCCGCTGTCAACCAGCGGCCACCAGGCATCGATATTGCGCCGCATGTCGTTGAGGCCCGCTTGCTGGTCGTTCAGATGGAAGCGCAACGCGCCGCAACAGCCGGCCTTGGGCGCGACCAATAACTCAATCCCCAGCGCATCGAGCACGCGCGCGCTGGCCGCGTTGATGTTGGGTGCCAGCGCCGGCTGCACGCAGCCGTCGAGCACCAGCATCTTGCGCGCGTGCTGGCGCGTCGGCCAGCGCCCCGCCGCTTTGGCGCGCGGCAGTTTGTCTTGCATGGGCTTGGACAGCAGGGGCCGGAAAAACTGCCCGGCCTTGAGCGCGGGCGTGAAAATCCACTTGCGCGGTAACGCCTCCTTCAGCAGGAAGCGTTTGGCCCTCTCGGCCAGCGGACGCTGCACCCGCTGCTCGACGAGCTTGCGCCCGATATCGATCAGCCGTCCGTATTGAACCCCGGACGGACAGGTTGTTTCGCAATTGCGGCAGGTGAGGCAACGGTCCAGATGCAGCTGGGTCTTGCGGGTCGGGGCTTTCCCTTCCAGCACCTGCTTGATCAAGTAAATCCGCCCGCGCGGACCGTCCAGTTCATCGCCGAGCAGTTGATAGGTCGGACAGGTCGCGGTACAAAAACCGCAATGGACACAGGATCGCAGGATCGCGTCGGCCTCGTCGCCGTCGCGGGTATTTTTGATGAAATCGGCAAGATTGGTTTGCATGTTGTTTCCCGATCAACCCATGCGGCCCGGGTTGAAAATCCCGGAATGGTCAAACGCCAATTTCAGTCGCTGGTGAATGGCGCCAACTGCAGGCTTGAGCGGATGGAATACGCCGACGCCCTTGTCGCCGCCCCGGAACAGCGTGGCATGGCCGCCCACCGCAGCGACGGCACTACGAATATTGCGCGCCGCATCGGGACCGTCATCGGGCTGCAACTTGAGCCAGCGTTGCGCGCCGCCCCATTCGACCATCTGTTCGCCCTTGAGGATAATCGCGCTGGCCGACGAGGGCACTGACAGGCGCCAGAGACTGGCGCCATGGTCGAAATAAGGATGGGTTTGCTCACGCACCGAGCGCCAAAAATCGGCCGCATCGGCCACCTCGTCGCCGCCCAACGACTGCACCGCTTCGCCCACGGCGGCCGCGGCGCCGGACAGGCGCACGGTCAGCGCGCCGGCATGCCAGCAGCTCGCCGAAATGGGCAGCGGCTGGCCCGCCCATTGGTTTAGGCTCCGGATCGCGTCGATCTCACTGAGTTCAAAACGCACACTGGTCTCGCGCACCGGCACCGGCAGCACCTTCAGCGACACTTCGAGAATTAAGCCGAGCGTGCCGAGCGATCCGGCCAGCAGGCGCGACACATCGTAGCCGGCCACGTTTTTCATCACCTGGCCGCCGAAGGTGAGCACTTCGCCCTGCCCGTTCATCAACACCGCACCGAGTACAAAATCGCGTACGGCACCAGCGGCCGCGCGGCGCGGGCCGGACAAGCCGCAAGCGACTACCCCGCCGATGGTCGCGCCCGCGCCAAAATGCGGCGGCTCGAACGCCAGCATCTGGTTTCGCGCGGCCAGCGCCGCTTCGAGCTCGGCCAACGGCGTGCCGCAGCGCGCCGTGATCACCAGTTCGGTCGGCTCATACGCAATGATCCCATGGTAGGCGCGCGTGTCGAGCAGCTCGCCCACGGGCTGCTGGCCGTACCAGTCCTTGCTGCCGCCGCCGCGCAGGCGCAGCGTGGTGCCGCTCGCGACGGCGGCCAGGATGCGGGTTTTGAAATGTTCAACGATGGTGTGCAAATTGGCTCCGAACTCATTTAGAAGCGCGGCAAATGCGCGAACTTCAGCACCCCGCCGCTGACGCGCATCCGGCCAAATTCGGCGCAGCGGTTCAGGGTGGGAATGGCCTTGTCTGGGTTGAGCAGGAAGTGCGGATCGAAGGCGCGCTTGAGCGCGATAAAGGCAGCGATCTCCTGCTGCGAAAACTGGATGCACATCGAATCGATCTTCTCGATCCCGACCCCGTGCTCGCCCGTGATGGTGCCTCCCACTTCCACGCACAGGGCCAGGATCTCGGCGCCGAACGCCTCGGCCCGCTCGAATTCATCGACCTGATTGGCGTCGAACAGGATCAACGGATGCAAATTGCCGTCGCCGGCGTGGAACACGTTGGCGCAGCGCAGGCCGTACTTGATCTCCATTTGCGCGATGCCGGTCAAGACCTGGGCCAGCCGCTTGCGCGGGATGGTGCCGTCCATGCAATAGTAGTCGGGCGAAATCCGCCCGGCGGCCGGGAACGCGTTCTTGCGGCCCGACCAGAACTTCATGCGCTCGGCCTCGGACTGCGAGACCGCGATCGCGGCAGCGCCGGCGCCCTGCAGCACGGCCGTCATGCGCGCGATTTCTTCATCGACTTCGGCCTGGGTGCCGTCCGCCTCGCACAGCAGGATCGCGGCCGCATCGACGTCGTAGCCGGCCTTCACGAACGGCTCGACCATGCGCACCGAGGTCTGGTCCATCATTTCCAGACCGGCCGGAATCACGCCGGCCGCAATCACATTGGCCACCGCATTGCCGCCGCTGACGATGTCGTCGAACGAGGCCATGATCACGCGCGCGGTCTGGGGTTTCGGGAGCAGTTTGACCGTCACTTCGGTGACGATGCCGAGCATGCCCTCGGAGCCGATGAACACAGCCAGCAAGTCGAGACCGGGCGCGTCCAGCGCCTCGCTGCCCAGCTCGACGACTTCGCCGTCGATCGTGACCATCCGTACCCGCAGCACGTTGTGCAGCGTCAGGCCGTACTTGAGGCAATGCACGCCGCCCGAATTCTCGGCCACGTTGCCGCCGATGGTGCAGGCGATTTGCGAGGATGGGTCGGGCGCATAGTACAGGCCGTGCGCTGCGGCCGCGTCGGAAATGGCCAGGTTGCGAAACCCCGGCTGCACCACTGCGATCCGGGCGTACGGATCGAGCCGCACCATGCGGTTCAGGCGCGCGGTGGAGAGCACGACGCCGTCCACAATCGGCAGCGCGCCGCCCGACAGGCCGGTGCCGGCGCCGCGCGGCACCACGGGCACGTTCAGCTCGCGGCACACCTTCAGGATGGAGGCCACCTGCTGCTCGGTGTCGGGCAAGGTGACCACCATCGGCAATTGGCGGTAGGCTGCCAAGCCATCGCATTCGTACGGGCGGGTGTCCTCGGCGTCGAACAAGACGCAGCGCTCGGGCAACCCCGCGCGCAAGGCTGCGACCACGGCAAGCTGGCGCGCAGCGTCAAAAATCCGTTCTGAGTTGACTGTCATGATGGCGATTGTAAGCACAATCCCGGGCCATGGGAAATATAATCCTCGATTACTGGTATCCTCATTTTATTCTTTCTAACGAACAGGGCATGATCATGGGAAACAGGCTTTCGAAAATCGCCACCCGCACCGGGGACAATGGCACCACCGGCCTGGGCGATGGCACCCGTACCGACAAGGACAGCGCACGCGTGCACGCCATGGGTGACGTGGATGAACTCAATTGCTTTGTCGGCTTGCTGCTGTGCGAAGAGATGCCGGCCGAGCTGCGCGAAGATCTCATTTCGATTCAACACGATCTGTTCGATCTGGGCGGCGAAATTTGCATTCCCGGATATCAGCTGATCACCGAAGTACATGTGGCGCGCCTTGATGGCCTGCTGGAAAAATACAACACAGATCTGGAACCGCTCAAGGAATTCATCCTGCCGGCCGGCTCACGCGCGTCCTCCATTTCACACGTTTGCCGCACGGTGTGCCGGCGCGCCGAGCGCAGCATTGTCACCCTTGGTAAGGCGGAGAAAATTCACGACACGCCGCGCCAGTACGTGAACCGCTTGTCGGACTTGATGTTTGTATTGTCGCGCGTGCTGAACCGCTTTGCTGGCGGTAGCGACGTGTTGTGGCAGCACGAACGCAAGCGCGGATAAGCGCGCAACCGCTCCCGTGATCAATACGCTCGCCACACTGCTGGTATTCCAGACCATCGGCGAAGGCTTGTCCTTTGCGCTGTCCTTGCCTATCCCGGGCCCGGTGATCGGCATGGTGCTGCTGTTCCTGTTCCTGCTGATCAGGAGCGACGCGCTGCATAAACTGGCCCCCACCTCGCTGGTCCTGGTCAAGCACCTGGCCCTGCTGTTCGTGCCTGCCGGGGTCGGCATCATGGTGCATGCGCGGCGCATCTCCGACGAATGGCTGCCGATCCTGGTCGCGCTGGTCGCCAGCACCATCGTGTCGATCGCGGTCACTGCCGCCGTGGTTCGCTGGTTGCAGAAATGACGCCCAAGCTGAACGACATCTGGGTGTATCTGGCCGCGTCGCCGCTGCTCGGATTGACGGCAACGCTGCTGGCGTATCAGCTGGCGTATGCGATCCATGCGCGTACCCGGTTCAGCCCGCTGGCCAATCCGGTCGCCATCGCCGTCGCGCTCCTGGTATTCATTTTGACGGTCACAGGCACGCCCTACAAAACGTATTTCGACGGCGCCCAGTTTGTCCATTTCCTATTGGGGCCGGCCACGGTGGCGTTGGCGATTCCGCTGTACCAGCAAATCGAAAAATTGAAGCGCGACTGGTTTGCGTTGCTGGCCGGCGCCTTGCTGGGCAGTGCGGCCGCAATCACGACAGCGATGGGCGTTGCGTGGGCCTTGGGTGCATCCGGGACCACGGTCATGTCGCTCGCGCCCAAGTCGGTGACGACCCCGATTGCCATGGGCATCGCCGAAAAGATCGGCGGCTTGCCGTCGCTGACGGCGGTGCTGGTGATCGCAACCGGGATTCTGGGCGCGACCATCGCGCACGGCATCCTGAACTTCATGAAGGTCAAGAAAGATGATATTCGCGGTTTCGCGTTGGGCGTTACCTCACACGGGATCGGCACCGCGCGCGCGTTTCAAGTCAGTAACGAGATGGGTGCGTTTGCAGGGCTGGCAATGGGGATGTCGGCGGTTTTGACTGCCGTCTTACTGCCCCTTGCGCTGAAATTGCTGGCGCTGGTTTAGGAGAACCGCGAAAGCCCCGGAGCCGTCAAGGCCATGCACGCGGGAAACCATACGATACGTGGCCGATTAGGGCGTATGAGCGAAGCGTTATCCGACGAACCTGCGGCGGACCTTTGTGGCGGAAGGCGCTTCGTTTTTCCGCCCTACAATAGTTGATTCGCCAAAGTGAAACAGTACGCTGCGTCAATCAGGGCGAAAAAAGCCCCGCCGGATGCGGGGCCCTTTTGGCGCGCTCGCGCAGGTAAAACCTGATGGCTTACTTGCTGCGCCCAGCGCTGATCAGGAAGTTTTGCATGGTCGCTTCGGATACCGAGGCCCACATGTTCTGATCCTGGCGGAACCGCTTCCACGGTTCGTGGATCTTCTTGAACTTGGGATTCTTGGCCGCTTCCTCGTCCATCACCGCGTTGGCCGCCTTGTAACAGGCATCCATGATCTCTTTCGAAAAGGTGCGCAGCTTCACGCCGTTTTTCAACAGACGCGCCAGCGCAGCCGGATTCCTCGCATCGTATTCGGCCTGCATCACGACGTGCGCTTCATAGGTCGCGCATTCGAGCGCAGCCTTGTATTCCTTCGGCAGCTTTTCCCATTCCTTGATGTTGACGTAGAACGAGAAGCTGGCGCCCGCCTCCCACCAACCCGGCGCGTAATAGTAAGGCGCCACTTTGTAGAAGCCGAGCTTTTCATCGTCGTAAGGGCCGACCCATTCGGCCGCGTCGATCGTGCCTTTTTCCAGCGCGGGATAGATATCGCCACCGGCCAGCTGTTGCGGCACCACGCCCAAGCGCTCCAGCACGCGACCGGCGAAACCGCCGACCCGCATTTTCGCGCCCTTCAGGTCCGCCACCGATTTGATCTCCTTGCGGAACCAGCCGCCCATCTGGGTGCCCGAGTTCCCGCCCAGGAAGTTGACGATGCCATAGCCCTTGAAGAATTCGCGGGTCAGGTCGCGCCCGCCGCCCTGTTCGTACCAGGCAGTGTGCTGGCGCGAGGTCAGCCCGAACGGCACGGCGCAATCGAACGCGAACGTGGCGTCCTTGCCGAAGTAATAGTAGGAAGCGCTGTGGCCGCACTCGACCGTGCCAGCCTGCACCGCATCCATCACTTGCAGGCCGGGCACGATTTCACCGGCGGCAAACGAGCGGATGTTGAATTTGCCGCCCGTCAGTTGCGCTACGCGCCGGGTGAAGGTATCGGCCGCGCCGAAAATGGTGTCGAGCGACTTGGGAAAACTGGACGCGAGGCGCCAGTTAATGGTGGGCATGGCCTGTGCCAGCGCCGGTGCCGCAACGGCGCCCACCGACGCGCCCACTGCCGCTTTTTTTAGAAAAGAACGTCGTTCCATACTATTTGTCTCCTGAGGGGTTAGATCATGGGGAAAACGTACTGCACTATTGATGCTTGCGAGGCGCGCCGCCGCAGTTGCCTTAGCCGCCCGCGACCACCATTTTCTCGATCAGGATCGAGCCGGTTTGCTTGGTACCGCGCACCAGCACATCGGCGCCGATGGCCACGATCTGCAGCAGCATGTCCTTCATGTTGCCGGCAATCGTGATCTCTTCCACCGGGTACTGGATCACGCCGTTTTCGACCCAGAAGCCGGACGCGCCGCGCGAATAGTCGCCCGTCACATAATTGGTACCCTGCCCCATCAGTTCCGTCACCAGCAGGCCGGTGCCCATTTTTTTAAGCATGGCCTTGAAATCGTCGGTGCGGCGGGTCAGCGAGGACGTCAGCGACAAGTTGTGCGAGCCGCCTGCATTGCCGGTGGTTTGCATGCCCATCTTGCGTGCCGAATAGCTCGACAGGAAGTAACCCTGCACCACGCCGTCCTTGACGACATCGCGGCGCGTGGTCTTGACGCCCTCTTCATCGAACGGCGCGGAACCGACGCCGCCCACCACATGCGGATCTTCCTTGACCTGAATATGCGACGGGAACACCTGCTTGCCCAGCGAATCGAGCAGGAAGGTCGACTTGCGGTACAGCGCTCCGCCGGACGTCGCCTGCACGAAGGCGCCCAGCAGCCCAGCCGCCAGCGGCGCCTCGAACAGCACCGGGCAGGTGCGGGTATCGAGTTTCCTCGCGTTCAGGCGCGCCAGCGCGCGCTCGGCGGCGTAGCGCCCGACCGCTTCCGGCTGCGCTAGCTTTTTAGGGTCGCGCACCGACGAATACCAGTCGTCGCGCTGCATCTTGGCGCCCTTGCCGGCAATCGGCGCGACTGACAGCGTGTGCCGCGAGAACGGGTAGCCGCCCATGAAGCCGCGCGAATTGGCCGACATGAAGTGCGATTGCTGCACATGCACGCCCGCTCCTTCGCTATTGGTGATGCGCGGATCGACCGCGAACGCGGCCGCCTCGGCGCGCTGCGCCAGCACGACCGCCTGTTCGGTCGAGAGCAGCCACGGATAGCACAGCTTCAAGTCGCGCGGCGCCATTTCCAGCATGTCCGCGTCGGCCAGGCCGGCGCACTCGTCATCGGCGGTAAAGCAGGCGATGTTATAGGCGGCCTCCACCGTGGCGCGCAAGGCCGTCGGCGAAAAGTCCGAGGTGCTGGCATTGCCGCGTTTTTTGCCGATGAACACGGTCACGCCCATGCCCTTGTCTTTATTCTGCTCGATCGTCTCGATCTTGCCGCGTCGTACCGAGACCGACAGGCCGCTGCCCTCGCTGATCTCGACGGCGGCATCGGTGCCCCCTTTTTCGCGCGCGTAGGTCAACACATCGCGCGCGAGTTGTTTCAATTGATCCTGGCTGTGGATGAATACAGAGTCGTTCATGGGGTGTTTTCTTCGGGAGCCCGTTAAAACAGTTATCATAGCAGTCGTTTACAGTTTACAGAAACGCTACGCGCGAAAACATTTATAATGCCAAATCCCAACCGAGGTGCCTGCGGCTTCCAATCCACCGAATTCGAACAGGAATACGAGCGCCCGTCGAAATCGCAACTCAAACGCGAGATGACCGCCCTGCAAAAGCTGGGCGCCGACCTGATCGCCGAGCCGCGCGACCGCATCAAGCGCGTGCCGATGCCGGAAGACGTGCGCGAGGCGATTCTCGAATGCCAGTTGATCAAGGACCATGAGGGCCGCCGCCGCCAGTTGCAATTCGTGGGCAAGAAAATGCGCACGCTGGACGCCGACGAACTGGCCCTGATCCAGAAGGCGATCGACAGCTGGAAGGGTTTATCCAAAGCCGACACCGCATCGATGCACGCGCTCGAGCGCCGCCGCGACAAGCTGCTGGCCGACGACAAGGTGCTCACAACGCTGCTGGCCG
>JANPCW010000667.1:0-1631 GCA_031431155.1 Janthinobacterium sp.
AGTTGCCCTCCTGCACAGCCTCGAATCCGGCGTACAGGTGCGCGCCAAGCTGCTCGCGGCCGAAGCGCTGGCCGCCAAGGAGCCGGGCCCGTACGACGTCGTGACGTGCATGGAAATGCTCGAGCACGTGCCGGACCCGGCAGCGATCGTGCAAGCCTGCGCCACCCTGGTCAAGCCGGGCGGCCACGTGTTCTTCTCGACCCTGAACCGCAATCCGAAGTCCTACCTGTTTGCCATCATCGGCGCCGAATACCTGCTGCGCATGCTGCCCAAGGGGACGCACGACTACGGCAAGTTCATCACCCCGGCCGAATTGTCGCAATTTGCCCGCGCGGCCGCGCTCAATGTGGATGCGTTGAAAGGCATGAGCTACAATCCGCTCACCAAGATCTATGCGCTCAACCAGGACACCAGCGTCAACTACCTGGTCGCTTGCAGCCGGCCCGCCTGAGCGTTCACAATCGAACGGCGGCCCGCCGCCAATCACCCTCCCCCAAATGACCATGACCCAGTCCACTGCCCAGTTTGCTCCGCGTGCGATCCTGTTTGATCTCGACGGCACGTTGGCCGACACCGCGCCCGACTTGGCTGCGGCCATGAATCTGCTGCGCGCCAGGCACGGCTTGCCGCCTACGCCGTACAGCGCGCTGCGTCCGGCCGCCTCGGCCGGTGCGCGCGGCATGATCGGTGCGTCCTACGGCCTGACGCCGCAGGACGAGGGATTCGAAGCGTTGCGGGTCGAATTTCTCAACAACTATGAAGCGGCGCTGGCGGTCCACAGCACCTTGTTTCCCGGCGTTCGCGAGCTGCTGGCCGGCTTGCGCGCGCTCGACCTGGCCTGGGGCGTCGTCACCAACAAAGCGGCGCGCTTCACGGCGCAGTTGATCGCCCCGATCGGCTTGCAAGACGCCGGCTGCGTCATTTCCGGCGACACCACCGCGCATGCCAAGCCCCACCCCGCCCCCTTGTTCGAAGCGGCGCGCAGGCTCGGGCTGGCGCCCGAGCAATGCTGGTACGTGGGGGACGACGTGCGCGACATCGAAGGCGGCCGCGCCGCCGGCATGACCACGGTGGCCTGCGCCTGGGGCTATGGCGGCCGGGTCGAGGCCGGCAGCTGGGGAGCGCACTACCTGATCGACACACCGCACGCGTTGCTCGACCTGATACGCGGCGTGGTGGCGCAGGCGCCGCTGGCGGCCCAGGCGGTTGCGCGCTATTAAAGCGGCGGGCGCGCTTGACGCCAGCCAACTGGCCCTTAAAAACGCCGCTGCGCACGGCGTCATATTGCGCTACAATGTAATTTCTGTGGGGACGACCTGGTTTCGACGTGGGTTGCAAAGCAGCGCAGGGCATACCGAGGGCTGGTTACCTCGTAAATACACCCAGAAAAAACTTAACTGCAAACGATAACTCGTACGCACTAGCAGCTTAATTGCTGTTAGCTCTACAACATCTCTTCCCTGGGGTGGGCCGTCAAAAGCTGTAGAGTCATTTACAGGGAATCGCGTTACAACGGGTCACTTGGCGTAACGTTAAATCTAAGGTGAATCGCCTTGCCACAGCGTGTGCGTCCGCGTTGGCCGGGTTAAATTAAATGGCAGCACTAAGTATGTAGAACTGTCTGTAGAGTG
>JANPCW010000668.1:0-4813 GCA_031431155.1 Janthinobacterium sp.
CGCCACATGGCGATGTGCTCAGACCACTCGTCGTGCGAGGCCGGGGATGTTTGATTTGATGGCATGTCTGCTCCTGACTGGAAAGCAGCAAGGATGCGCCGTCATGCGGTCGAATGGTAGGTGGCTGGGCTGCACGCTTACTGATCGCTTGCAGCGCACCGTGTGCACTGCGCCCACGGCGGTAGCCGTACGAGCAGTCACTGAAGTCAACCTCATAGATTGGCTCCAGCAGCAACACAATGGCACGTTGCGCCACTTTGTCCTCAAAAGAAGGAATGCCAAGGCCACGCTTGCCGCTGCCATCCGCCTTGTCGATGTAATGACGGCGAACTGGCGGCGCCCGGTAGCTGCCCGATTTGAGCCGGTCAATCAGCCCGATCAGATTTTGCTCCAAATTGGCCGCATAATCTTCTCCAGTCCGACCATCGACCCCGACCGCGCCATCCTTGCGCGTGCAGTCGTACGCGTACTTCACCCACTCATAGTCGATATGGTGGGCTAAGGTGGTCAATGCCATCGCCGGATTATTCCTTGCCAGCTCGGCTATTCGTTCCTGTTTCGTTGACACGCTTTCAGGTTTCAATGTTCCCTCGTGTTTCTCAAAAACGATTCTGTACAACGATGCCCCCCTTTCCTCGACCGGGTCCGCCTGAACAGCGTTCCCCGGCGTCAACGGTACTACGAAGGCACTAAGACTTCCTGTGCCGAATACGGAGTCGCTTATTGATTCGCTTCTCCGCCCCAATCCTCGTCTTCTCGTTCGCTCCTCTTTGGTGAAGACATCCAGAGAGGCCCGGCCCCGTTTCTCAGCCCGGCGCCATCAGCTATACGAATTGGTCGAACACAGGACCTCCCAGGTTCCCGGGGAATCCTTCCTGCACCTATGCCCTGCTCTCAGACCCCGGCCAGTCTGGCTGGCCTTGCCTTATTGGCCAACTCAGTTCTATCTCCATCGTATGGAAAATGAAGACACCAGCGGTTACTTTATTTCGGGGCTCCATCACACGGCTTCAGTGCTCCCTGTCTACGCTTCAAGTAATGCGTTACCGCATTCGCATGCAAGACTCGGTTCCGGCTGCTGGCTAGGCTTTGCCGGGAGGGATTCGAACCCTCTGATTTCCAACAAGCGGTTTCCGTCAACTGCGACTTCCCCCGCTACCAGATTTATCCTGGCGCTACCACACCGAAGATACAGGAAAAGAAGGCCAGCTCGTCCATGTTGAGAATTTTGAGTCACGCTGGACCTACTTGCTCAAAACTTCGTGGAAGTCCATGCGTGGCAATTCGATTGCAATCGCCTTCAAGGCCACCATACGCCATTCGCTCGTACCGCTCCCATTTAGCCTTGACGATCTCACCAATGCGGCAGCAGCATGAAAGCATGATCCACATGGCGATTTCTGCGCGCTTCAGTAGTCCGGCGGTCGGCAGCTTATCGGCCAACTCCTTGATTTCGTCGGCAGACAGAGTGCGGGCGCGCGCGGTGCCTTCGTAATCATCAGACGTAATTTTCTTGGCTTCAGGATGTTCAACTGGATTATCCTCGATCAATTTTCTCCACGGCTTGCGCTTTTCGGCCCATCGGAACATTTGCTTCAGGTCGGATAACAGCATGACGGCCATACGGTTAGAACCGGGCTCGACGACACGATCCAGAACGGCGCGTATGCCTTTCTCAGTCAGGGATTTGAGTGTCGCTCTACCTATCTGGGGCAGCACGTCGCGCAGGAACAGACAGTTGGTGAGCGACAAATTATCTTGGCCGGTCGTGTTGCCTGCCCTGACCAGTCACGACCGGCGGCTGCAGGCCGCAGCATTAGCGCCGCGCGCCCGGCGCAGATCCTCAATGAACTGAGACTCCCCGCCGTCAAGCGGTTGTGGGCCGCGCTGGCCGAGCAATCGCACAAGAAAGGCTGGCCTGCGCAACCGAAGACAAGTTCTGTGCTGTCGCACCCGGATTGCTGTGGTCTAATTTGCACGGACACCTCAATAGGTGGAAAATCCACCACCTGAGGAATATCACATGACAAAGCAACGCAAGAAATTCGACACCAGCCTGAAGCTGGAAGTCGTCCGCATGATCAAAGAACAGGGCTTGAGCGTTCAAAACGTCAGCCAAAGCATGGATATCGGTCCGACCGCGATTCGGCGCTGGCTGACGCAATATGAAGCCGAGCAAAGCGGCCAGCGCGGGATCGGCAATCCGCTCACTGCCGAGCAGCAGCGGATCCGGCATCTTGAAGTCGAAAATCGTCAACTTCGCATGGATGTCGATATCTTAAAAAACCGCCCCACACGGCTGGCCGAGGCCCTTATGAATAGAAACTCCGGACGAGTACACTGGATGCACGCAAGGACCGTGGCCGTAAGCTTCTTGGAGGCGTAAACCCCGTCAAAAAACCTGGTCCAGGGGAATCTGCGGACTCATCTGTGGCGGCGCCTTTGTGCGACCCCGTTTAGGAAATTGATTTTATCCGAGTCCCCGTCCTGCGCTTGACTATCGAGGAGGTGGATCATGCCTAAAGATCGTACGAGATCCAAGCCCACAGGGCTGCCGATCATTCACCCGTTCGCGGCCGGTATCGATATCGGGTCGCGATTCCATGTTGTCGCCGTCAGTCCTGATTTGTGCGATGAACCGGTCCAGACATTCCAGGCATTTACCAATGATTTACAGCGAATGGCCAATTGGCTCGTGGCGACGGGCACAAAGACCGTCGTGATGGAATCGACCGGAGTTTACTGGGTTGCCGCCTATGAGGTGCTCGAATCGCGCGGCCTTGAAGTCATTCTCGCCAATGCACGCGAAGCGCGCGCCGTTCCCGGCAGAAAAAGCGACGTCAACGACGCCCAATGGTTACAGCGGCTGCATGCTTGCGGGCTGCTGCGGGCAAGCTTCCGCCCTGGCCGCGACATTGCGGAACTCAGAGCATACCTGCGTGTCCGCGAGCGGCACACCGATTACGCCGCTGCACATATCCAACACATGCAGAAGGCGCTGACCTTCATGAACATCCAGCTGCATCACGTGATTTCCACCATTACCGGTGTCACCGGGATGAAGATTATTCGTGCCATCGTCGCCGGTGCGCGTGATCCCGACACGCTGGCGGAAATGCGCGACGTTCGTTGCCGAGCAAGCATCGAGACCATACGAAACGCGCTCGTCGGCAACTATCAACCCGAGCATGTATTTGCCTTGAAGCAGGCCCTAGCACTCTACGATTTTTATCAGCAATGCATCGATGAATGCGATGCCGAGATCGAACGCGCCGTTGCGTTGCTCAACATCGAACGTGCCATGCCGGAAGTCCCATTGCCAAAGGCCAAGCACCGCACCAAGCAGCCCAGCGAACCGGACTTCGACGTGCGCTCGGCCATGTATCAACTCGCCGGCACCGACCTGACGCAAATTCACGGCATTGGCCCGTTCCTGGCGCTGCGGCTGATTGCCGAGTGCGGAACGGATTTGAGCCGCTGGCGAACCGCCAAGCATTTTACGTCGTGGCTAACGCTAGCGCCCGGTTGTAAAATCAGCGGTGGCAAAGTGCTGTCCGCGCACACGCGCAAAACCAGCAGCAGAATCACCGTTGCGCTCAGGCTGGCAGCGGTCACAGTAGGCAGAAGCAATACCGCCCTTGGCGCATTTTACCGACGCCTTGCCGGCCGCATTGGCAACGCCAAAGCCGTGACCGCGACGGCACGCAAGATCGCTGTACTGTTCTATAACGCGATGCGATATGGTATGGACTACCGAGACCCAGGGGCGGATCACTATGAGCAGCAATACCGGGACCGCGTCATCAAACAGCTTCACCGCCGCGCAGCCCAGTTTGGATTCGCGCTACAACCGCAGAATTCCCAGACGTGTGAGTGAGTTTCTTAGGAAAGCCTCGGCCTTCTTTGCCCGAGAACTGAAATGAGTTACCAACTCGTCCACCAGTTGCAAAAGAAGGCCATCCCTGTTCGGCACAGCTGCCGCGTCCTGGGCGTGAGCCGTTCAGGCTTTTATGAGGCGAGGCGTCTTTCTGCTAAACCGGTTTTGTGCAAAGCCAGCGTCCACCTGAAGGCTGCTTTCACGGCCAGCCATCAAAGCTATGGCAGCCGTCGTTTGGTCACGGCAATGGCCACCCAAGGCATTCAGATTGGCCGCCACAAGACACGTCGTCTGATGCGCCAGGCAGGGTTGAAGCCCGTGTGGAAGCGCAAATTCGTCCATACCACGGACAGCAAGCACGACATGCCGATTGCCGCCAATATCCTGAATCGGCAATTTAATCCCGTCGCACCAAACGTGGCGTACGTGACTGACATCACCTATATCCGGACCGGTTCAGGATGGTTGTACTTGGCGACCGTGCTCGACCTGTTCTCCCGTAAGGTCGTGGGCTGGGCGATGGCACCAAGCATGCCGGCTGAACTGGTCTGCGATGCCCTGCGCATGGCCATACAACAGCGCCAACCCACAGCGGGCTTGATCGTTCATTCTGACCGTGGAAGCCAGTATGCGAGCGCTCAGTATCAGGCGTTGCTGACCAAACACGGCTTCGTCTGCAGCATGAGTCGCAAGGGCAATTGTTGGGACAATGCCGTGGCCGAACGCTTCTTCCTGAATCTCAAAATGGAGCGCGTCTGGCAACGTGAATACGCCAACCACGCCGAAGCCAAAACCGACATCACTGCGTACATCGTCGGGTTTTACAACTGCGAGCGCTTGAACTCCGTATTGGGCAATCTGCCGCCCTCCGTCTTTGAACGGAACATGGCAGCAAAAAAACCTATTGTTGTGTCCGAAATTAGTTGACCACTACAG
>JANPCW010000669.1:0-4510 GCA_031431155.1 Janthinobacterium sp.
ATCAGATCGTTGCCAGGGACATACTGGAGCAGGCAGGCGCCACGGTCAGTGTCGTCGACAACGGACAAAAGGCAGTCGATCTGCTGCGCAGCGGCGCGCAAGACTACGATCTAGTCCTGATGGATGTACAAATGCCGGTGATGGACGGCTTTACCGCGACGCGGCTGATCCGCGATGAACTGCTGCTAACCCTGCCGGTACTGGCGATGACCGCTGGCGTGATGGAATCCGAACGCGAGCAATGCATCGGCTCGGGCATGGACGATTTCATCGCCAAGCCGATCAACGTCGAGCAGATGTTCGCAACGATCGCCCGGCATCTGCCGCCAAAACCGGTGGGTGCAACCCTGATGCCAAAGCCAACTGCGGCAGCGCAAGCAGGTGCGTCAGGCGGGGAGGCGAGCGGTGCTTTCGATATGGCGCAGCTGCTTGAGATTGTAAGCGGCAATGCCGCTTACACCGCCACGCTGACCGGACTGATACGCAAGATCGTCGATGATGGAACGATCCGTATCGATCAGGCGCACCAGGCCTGGCGCGACGGACGGCACGAGGATGCGGCACGCTTGTTTCACACCATGCGCGGATCGATCGGCACGCTCGGAGCGACGCGCTTTGCACAAGCGGCGCAGGACATCGAAACGGCGTTGCTGGAGCAGGATGTTGCGCGGGTCGAAGCCCTGTTCGTGCACGTGACACAGGAATTGACGCAGACCGTGTCGGCAGCGCGAGCGTGGCTTGCCGCACAGCCCGATGCCGCCACGGCAGCAAGCTAGGTGGACGGTCGCGCCTCAGTTGGTTTGCACTGCGCCGCGCAGGAACGGACGGCGCCGCGACTCGACGAGCATCGCGGACTCGACGCGATTCTTTGGAATTGCCCCGCACCTGCCGATTCTGGCATATATTCTAAGCAGAAGAAAAATTTCAAGGATTTCAAAATGACCACGCAGGAACGTTTAGATGTTTTTATCATCGATGACAATGAAATGACGCGCTCCGTTTTGCGGATGATTATTCAGAGCGATGCATATGACGTTGTCGGCGATGCCGCCAATGGCAGGTCTGGGCTGGAGCGTGTGCTCAAATTGCGCCCCGATCTTGTTTGCCTGGATATCGTCATGCCCGATATCGACGGCCTTGACGTGCTGGAGCAGATCAAGCAAGCATTGCCGAAGACAATCGTGTTGATGGTGACCGCTAGCACGGATCGCGGAACTGTGCAAACTGCGATGCAGCGGGGAGCCAATGGCTTTATTGTCAAGCCTTTCAATACTGGCACCGTCCTCGACACCATGAAGAAGATAACCGCAACGCTTCGAGCGCACAGGACGACTACGCCATAAATAGGTTCTTGGACCTAAGCTGGCAATGGCAGAATTAGCCAAGAGCACAGTCCAACGGCAGCCAGCTTCAGGCCGCGCTTGAAACAGGGGCGACGTGCAAGTCGTAATGGATGTTGATCGCCGTTGGTATAATCGTGCCTTCCCCCGTACTCTTGAAAAGTTCTTTGCCATGCTTCGCGCCCCTGAATTATTATTGCCCGCCGGTTCCCTGTCCAAGATGCACGCCGCCTTTGACTATGGTGCCGATGCGGTCTATGCCGGTCAGCCGCGCTATAGCCTGCGGGCGCGCAACAATGAGTTTTCGACACAGGAGGCGTTGGCTACGGGGATCAGCGAGGCCCACGCGCGCGGCAAGAAATTTTTTGTCGCGAGTAATATTTTTGCGCACAATGCCAAGCTCAAAACCTACCTGCGCGACATGACGCCCGTGATCGAGGCCAAGCCCGATGCCTTGATCATGGCCGACCCCGGATTGATCATGATGGTGCGCGACAAATGGCCGGAGGTGCCGGTGCACCTGTCGGTGCAGGCCAATGCGGTGAACTGGGCCGATGTGAAATTCTGGCACCGGATGGGGTTGACGCGCGTGATCTTGTCACGCGAACTGTCGCTCGACGAGGTCGAGGAAATCCGCCAGCAATGCCCGGAAATGGAGCTGGAAGTGTTCGTTCATGGCGCCCTGTGCATTGCGTACTCGGGGCGCTGCCTGCTATCGGGCTACTTCAATCACCGCGATCCGAATCAGGGCGCGTGCACCAACTCCTGCCGTTGGGATTACAAGGTGATGAATGCGGGCGAAGACACCAGCGGCGACCTGGCGCGGGTTCCGGTTGAAACAATAAAGTTCAACTACCAGGAAGCATTGAGCGAAGCCGATCAGCCTTTTTCGGCGATGGGCAACCTGCCACGCCATCGGCTGGCCGAGCGTCCTTACCTGATCGAGGAAGCGGAGCGGCCCGGCCAGCTGATGCCGATTCTGGAAGACGAGCATGGAACCTACATCATGAACTCGAAGGACCTGCGCGCCGTCGAGCATGTCGAGCGTCTCGTGAAAATCGGTGTCGACTCGCTCAAGATCGAGGGCCGCACCAAGTCGCTTTACTATGCTGCGCGCACGGCGCAAGTGTATCGCCACGCGATCGACGATGCGGTGGCCGGCAAGCCGTTCGACATCAACCTGCTCGGCCAATTGCAGAGCCTGGCCAACCGCGGCTATACCGATGGATTTTACCAACGCCACCATACGCAGGAACACCAGAACTACATGAGTGGGGCATCGGAAATGCATCGCAGCCTGTACGTCGGCGATGTGCAGTCGGTGGTCGATGGATGGGCCGAGGTGGAGGTCAAGAACCGCTTTGCAGTGGGCGACCGGCTGGAAGTGATCCACCCGAGCGGCAATGTGATTATTACGCTGGAACAGATGCAAGCGGAGGATGGCAGCGCGCTCGACGTCGCCGCCGGTAGCGGACATCAGGTTCGGATTGCGCTCGATGCGCGTTACGACAAGGCGCTGCTGGCGCGCCTGCTGTAAGCGTTCACGCTGTGACGCCAGGCTCCGATATTTCCCGGCCGCCCCAGAAGCGCGATGCACCCATGATCAGCGAGCACAAAGGCTGATCAGTGTAAAAACAATCAAGCGTAATTTGATCCTCATTCACACTCTCCGATCATTGATCAAGGCACTGCACCGCGACCTCAAACCTGCTCCTATTGGCGCGCTGTCGCATTCGCGACGCGTTTGAACGGTTTCACGTTGAGCATTGCACGCCTGGCGTTGCCGGCTGCGGCCAAAGGCGGTAGCACGCTCGCCACCGCGACCAGCGTTGCGCGGCCTACGGTCGCCAATGGTGCCGCGTGCGCCTGGTCGATCTTGAATACGCTGACGACCTTGACCAGGTTGTCCGCCTGACCGAGCAAGGATTCGGCTGCGGCTGCGGCTTCTTCCACCAGCGCTGAATTTTGCTGCGTCACGTTGTCCAACGCCGCAATGGCCTGGTTGATCTGCCCGATACCTGCGGTCTGCTCTACACTGGCTGCCGTGATCTGGCCGATGATGTCTGTCACGTGTTTGACGCTGGCCACTACCTCATCCATCGTCGCCCCGGCCTGATCGACCAGCTTGGCGCCGGCATCGACTTTCTCGACCGAATCGCTGATCAGCACCTTGATTTCCTTGGCGGCGCCCGCGCTGCGCTGCGCAAGATTGCGCACTTCCGCGGCCACCACCGCGAAACCGCGACCCTGCTCGCCGGCGCGCGCTGCTTCGACCGCCGCATTCAAGGCCAGGATATTGGTCTGAAATGCGATGCCATCGATCACGCTGATGATGTCGACGATTTTTTTTGCCGATTCATTGATTGAACCCATGGTCTGGACCACTTGCGACACCACGGCGCCGCCCTTGCTTGCCACGTTCGATGCCGAAGCGGCCAGGCTGTTGGCTTGGCGCGCATTGTCGGCATTTTGTTTGACGGTGCAAGTGAGCTCTTTGATCGAAGACGTGGTTTCTTCGAGCGAACCGGCTTGCGATTCCGTGCGGCTGGAAAGGTCGTGATTGCTCGCCGCGATTTGGCGCGACGTTGCCGAGATGGCGCAAGACGAAGCGCTCACATCGGCGACGATTTTTCCAAGGTTGGCGATGAAGCGATTCAGGGAATGTCCCAATCCGGAAAATTCCCCGCTCAATGAGGGGACGCGATACGTCAAATCGCCGTCGCTAACGCGATCGACTGCGTCAAGAACGCGCCGCACATTGGCCAAGACGCTGCGAATCGTCAACACCGACAACAGGCCGAGACACAGTATCGAAGTGAGCAAAATGACTACGGTCAGGTTTTCGGAACCGGTTGCGTCGGTCCGGGCCGACGCGACTGTTTCACTGACATTTTTTTCGATGAGATCGGATAAGGCCGCCATTTCTTTTTCAAGTATGCCAAATGTTTGCATAAACTTGGGCAACCTCGCTTCAATGTCACCGGGGTTGTCAAAGGCCAGTGCCACGACAGCCTGACTGTCATTTAAATACGCGTCGACCAGCGGACGTATTTTGCGAATCGACTGTGCAATTTCTGGCGTGAGCGCCAGCTCTTCATTTTCTTTTAGCGCGCCGCGAAATAATTTGAGGTGTTCGGTTAAGTCCTGCTCGATCGTCTTGCGGTCGTCAG
>JANPCW010000670.1:0-1914 GCA_031431155.1 Janthinobacterium sp.
GAGGAAGATATGGCGATGGTCGAAGGCCGCCACCAGTTTCAGCTGGCGCGACAACAGCACGCCGTTGCCGAACACGTCGCCCGACATATCGCCCACCCCGGTCATCGTGATCGGCGTGCTGCTCAGGTCGTGATCGAGTTCGTAGAAGTGACGCTTGACCGCTTCCCACGCGCCTTTGGCGGTGATCCCGAGCTTCTTGTGATCGTAGCCGTTCGAGCCACCCGACGCGAACGCGTCGCCCAGCCAGAAGCCGCGCTTGACCGCGATCCCGTTAGCGATATCAGAGAAAGTGGCCGTGCCCTTGTCGGCCGCGACCACCAGGTACGGATCGTCCTGGTCGTAGCGCACGGTGTCGGCCGGCGCGATGATCGCGCCGAGCACCCGGTTGTCGGTCAGTTCCAGCAGGCTGGACACGAACAGGCGGTAGACTGCCTCGCCTTCGGCCGCGATGGTTTCGCGCAGCGCGTCATGGGGCATCATCTTGCACACAAAACCGCCCTTGGCGCCGGCCGGCACGATCACGGCATTCTTGACCATCTGCGCCTTGACCAGGCCGAGCACCTCGGTGCGGTAATCTTCCATCCGGTCCGACCAGCGCAAACCACCGCGCGCGACCGGGCCGCCACGCAGGTGGACCCCTTCGAAGCGGCGCGCGAACACGAAAATCTCGCGGTAAGGGCGCGGCTCGGGCACCAGCGTCAGGTTGCTGGTGTCGAATTTGAAGATAATCTTGTCGCCCTGCTGCTGGTTCTGGAAGTAACTGGTGCGTAGCGTGGCGCTCATCAGATTGGCCAGCGCGCCCAGGATTTCCTCGGTGTCGGCGTGGTTGACCGACGCCAGGCCGGCCTCGATCGCGGCCAGCGTATCCAAGGCGGCGCCATGCTGCTGCTCGCTTAAAGTTGGATCGAAGCGCTGCAGGAACGCCTCGACCAGCGCCTTGACCTGGCCGGCCTGCTTGCGCAGGCAGTCGGCGATGTAGCGCACCGAGAACGGGCTGCCGATCTGGCGCCAGTAGCTCATGTAGGCGCGCACCAACTGCACTTCGCGCGTGCTCAGGGCGCCTTCGATCACCAGCCCGTTCAGGCGCCCGTCTTCGGCTTCATCGTTGAACAACTGGGCAAACAATTCCTGCGCAACCGGCACCACCAGTGGCTGCATCAGCTTGGCGGCGCTCTCCCCGTCGACCGCCAGGCTGGTCACGAAATGGCGCTTGCCGTCGCCGGCATCGATCTTGTAGGTCTGTTCGCGGTCGATCGCCACGCCGGCGTTATGCAAGGCCGGCAGAATGCGCGACAGCGGCGGCACCCGGTCGACCGAATACAGCCGGATCGTGGTGGCTGCGTCCGCGTCGAGTTCAACCCGCACGGCAACCCGTAGCGGGTCGGTGTTCTGCAGGATCGCGCCCATGTCGCGCAAGGCCACCGCGGGCGCGGTCGCGGCCACGTAATCTTGCGCCAGGCTGCTGCCGAGTTTACGCAGGCTGGCGCGCATCGGCATGTCGAACACGGCATCGGCCAGCGCCGCATAGCCGTCATGCCAGCCGTCCAGCACCGCCAGCAGCGGCTGCTGGATATCGGTTTCCAGGTCGAGCGGGTAGCGCGCTGCCTTGGCGATCAGGTAGACCCGGGCCAGCGGGCCATCGGCCACCAGGGTCTTGGAACGCACGTCGGCCGCGCCTGAGCTGGCAAGCAATGCCTGCGCCAGCGCGGCAGCCACGCTTGCGCTATACCGTTCGCGCGGCAGGTAGACCAGCACGTTCAGGTGGCGCGCATACACGTCGCGCCGCGCGAATACTTTGGTGCGCGGCTGTTTGTAGAGTGACACCACCGAACCGCACACTTGGGCCAGCCATTCAGGATCGGCTTCCAGCGCTTCCGTGCGTGGCAGCGACTCCAAAATTTCAAGGAATTTCTC
>JANPCW010000671.1:0-3697 GCA_031431155.1 Janthinobacterium sp.
GGATGCGTCGACACACCTGTGCGAGATTAGCTCAAGGAGTTTCGGTTCGACCTAGATGGGCATTAAATGGAAGCTGACGCAGTTTTTCTTGGGCTGGACGGCGCCCAAGAATAGCGGGTTCTTATTTTTTGAATATGGCGCGTGTCGACATAGAGCTCGATGTCGGAGTCGGAGTCGGTCTTTGTATCGAGCTGATCGGCATACGGCTTAATCAGAGCAATCATCAATAATCGTGCACTGCCGCAGGCAATGGCACTGCTTAGGTCGCGCCGTCATGATGACCGAAATGCCGGCCGGCGCGATCAAGCAGCCTGCTCGGCCTGGTCCAGGTCAACCTCGACGTCGTTGTCAAACACGGCCATATCGGTCTGCCCCATGATGCGGCTGGTGACCGTGCCGGCGGTAATCGAGCCGCTCACGTTCAGGGCAGTGCGCCCCATGTCGATCAACGGTTCGATCGAAATCAGCAAGCCTGCCAATGCCACCGGCAAATCCATGGCCGACAGCACGATCAGGGCGGCAAACGTGGCCCCGCCACCGACCCCGGCCACCCCGACCGAACCGATCGTGATGATCGCAATCAGCGGCAGAATAAAACTCATGCTCATCGGGTCGATGCCTACTGTAGGCGCGATCATGACCGCCAGCATGGCAGGATAAATGCCGGCGCAGCCATTTTGACCGATGGTCGCACCGAACGAGGCCGCGAAATTGGCGATGCCTTCGGAGGTGCCCAGGCGCGTGGTCTGGGTCTGCACGCTCATCGGAATCGCGCCGGCGCTGCTGCGCGAGGTGAAGGCAAATGCCAGCACGGGAAAGATTTTCTTCAGGTAGCGCAGGGGATTGAGGCCGACTCCCGCGATCAGGGCGAGGTGCACCGCGAACATGATCAGGATGGCGCTGTAGGACGCCATGACGAAGCTGATCAGGTTCAGGATGTCGCGATAGCTGGAGCTCGAGACAACATTGGCCATTAGGGCGAACACCCCATACGGTGTGAGTCGCAATACCAGCGTCACCATCCGCATCACGATCGCATGGGCGACCTTGATGAACTGGTCGAACGAGGCAAAAATATCGGGTTTCCTGGCCGCGATTCCAGTCGCCGCGAGGCCGATGAAGATTGAAAACACGACCACTGCGATGGTCGACGTTTTGCGCGCGCCGGTCATGTCCAGGAACGGATTGGACGGAATGAAACTGAGCACCATGGCCGGCAGGGAAATCGTCTTGGCGGTCGTGAGCGAGCCTTCCAGGTATTGACCGCGCGCCACTTCGGCCGCGCTCGAAGTCAGCCCCACGGCGGTCAACCCGAATAACTTGGCCATCAGGATGCCCACGATCGCCGCGACCATGGTGGTGAGAATCAGCGTGCCGAGTGTCAGCGCGCTGATCTTGCCCAGCGCGCTGGCATCCTTGAGCTTGAGGATGGCCGAGATGATCGACACCATGATCAGCGGCATGATGATCATCTGCAGCAATTTTACATAGCCGGTGCCGACGATATCGAGGTAGTTGTTGGTGCCGGCAATGACGGACGACGCTGCGCCATAGATCAATTGCAACGCCGCGCCGAGCCCAATTCCCAGGCCCATACCCGTAAACACGCGCACGGTAAACGAGGCGTGCCGACGCTGCTGGCGGTACAGGAAGGCGCATAGTGCGCATGCCACAGCAAGGTTGATGATGATATTGAGAGCCATGTGCGCCTCCTGCGTGAATTTTTTAATGCGATCTGCTTAGGCGCATTAGTTTACACGAGGACTGCATCGTACACACGTTGCCGGACGCTCTAATTGACGCTGCGCCGCGTTGTTCGCCTTGGCCGGCGGATTAGGGGGGGCTTGCAACACAAGAAAGCGCGCGCCAGGCACAGGGCGCTGGCGGACCGACTTGCCTTTTGAAGGGCGCTCGCGCGCCCATTCACGGCACTATGCTTTGCACTTCTCTTGCATCATCGTCATGTGTTCCTGTTTCTTTTCTGGCGACATTGTTTTCATGTGTTCGTCCATCATCGCTTTTTGTTCTTCCGGAGTCTTGGTCTTCATTTTCTCATGCATGTCACACATGGTCTTCATGTCCATCATTTCCATCTTGTCAGCCGAGGGGCCAGCCTGGCCGGTGCTGCAGCCGGTCACTGCCGCCATCACGACGATCGCCGAGACTGCACCTGTAAATCGAAATATTGATTTCATCGAAAGCTCCTGTGGGAAAGAAAATTGCTGAACTGCCAGCAATGGGTTATTTGAAAAACATTTAGCAAGAAATCATGTTTCTATGCAGCGTTGCATTATGCGCCGTGACAGAATAATCCATGGTTCTATTGAATCTCGGTGGGTGATTGGCGCTCGTCTTGGCAGCCGTTTCCGCAACACGATGGCGCATCGCCGGCACCATTGAGCAGCGCGTCGGTGGCGCACGTGATATCCGCATCGGGCAGGCTGTACACCGGAGCGAAACCACCGCCAGGCGTGCGGAAATTCGTGGTCTGCCCCTGATACATGCGCGCAGCGGTCCATTGAACTATTGCGCCGTAGGTGTAGCAGCGCAGGTCGAACTTGAGAATCTCCGGACTCTCCTGGCTGCCGATCACTCTTTCCCCAGGCACGATGACTGCCTGTGCCACGTATTCGCCGGCTAAAATGTCCTGCCAGACGCGCTTGGTAAGCTTGTCGCCACGATACGCGGCACGCCCGCCGTAGCCTGCTGTCGGCTTGAAAAATAGCTGGCGGCGCTCGCCCCACAAGCGCTCGGCATGGGCAGCGTCGACCAGCTCCGTGTGCGGGATATTTGCCAGCAGTACGTCCTGAACATGCTGGGGCACGCCAAACGCCTGCAAGCGCTCGGCATCGCTGAACAACGCCAGATTGCGCTTGTCCGCGTACAGAACATGCGCTTGCGGATGCGGTGTCACCACCGCGGCATGTTCAAGGTAGGCCGCGCGCAAAGCCGCACTTGCAGGCGACTCCAGCATGAAATCGGTCAGCCGGTTGTAGACCAGGTCGACCCGAGTGTCGCCATGCCACAGGACGCTATCACGCAGGGTCAATTCCGAGGGGTCTGCGATGATCGCGCGCAGCCCATGACGCTCGAACAGTGTTTGGAACAAAAGGAACTCCGGATACAGATATTGCTCCTGCGGTGCGGTGTCGACGATGGCGATGGTTTGCAAGGGGTGCTCGCGGCCGGACAGTCGCCATTCAGACAGGAACATGTCAACTATGTTTTTTTCCAGCACCGCGGCAGAGGCGGCGGCCGAAGCCAGCTGTTCCCGGTCGAGGCAGCAGGCATGATGCGCGCGCGCCATGACGGCGTTAAGCATGGCGCCACCGGCATTGGTATTGATTTCGATGAGTCCGATGGCGTCTTCGCGCAGGTGGAAATCGTAGCCGAAAAACACCCCGATGGCGCCGCCGGGATCGTGCCTGGCGATCGCCGGTGCACTCGACAGTACGTGGTGTCGATAGGATGGCAGCGCAACGACTGACTCAACGGCGCGCACGACTTCGGCCATGCGTTCGGTCTGGCTGTCAGAAATGAACACCGGCCGGGCGGAAAAAAGGTAGGGACATCGTTGCTCGACCAGCGCCAACAAGTCAGGCGAGCCAAGTTCCGATGCCAGCGCTCGCCGCAGCGCATCCTGGTCCAGACTGACGCAGAAACACTGACTATTGAGTCGCTCGCTTGCCAGTGCGGC
>JANPCW010000672.1:0-1578 GCA_031431155.1 Janthinobacterium sp.
CAGGGCGTCGATGAATTCGTGCGCCGCGGCGAGGACTCACAGAGCGACGCGGCCAAGTTCGAGCGGCAGAAGTTCCGCACAGAAGTCGAGTTTTCGGACGGGTTGATCGACGAAGTTGTCGCCACGGCGCGGTACATCGCGCGCAACCCAGGCGCGGTATTCGCGCAGGCGGTAGGCTCGTTCGCCGGGCCCGGCCTGGCCGTCGGCGCCGGCGGTTTGCTTGCAAAGGCTGGTGCTCGAGCCGCGGGCGCGAGCACGGCGGCCGCTGAAGTCGCCGGCGGCATGGCGGGCGGTGCAGCCGCCGGTGCTGCGATGGCTGGTGGCGACGCTGCCGGCACGGCTTACGAGCTCGTCATCAAGGCCGGCGGCAACGAAGCCCAGGCGGTCGAAGCAGCGCGCCGGGCATCGGTCCTGCCGGCCATCATCGGCGGCACCGGTGGCCTGATCGGCGCCGAGCGGCTTCTGGCCGGCGGCAAGGGTTTTACGGGGAACATCGCCAGCCGGGCCCTGAAGACCGGCGGCGTCGAGGCGCTGCAAGAGGGATTCGAGGAAGGCGTCACGCAGTACGAGGGTCAGCGCGCGGCAATGCCGTTCGACCCGACAATCAAACCGATGAAGGGCGTTGGCTCTGCGGCCACGATGGGCGCGGCGCTCGGCGGCATCACCGGCGGCGGCATCTCTCTGGTGACGCGCCAGCGAGACCGGCAGATCCAAGACCAGCAGCAGCAGGCGCGCTCGGACGACGCGATCGACCGGCTGGCCACGGCCACGACGGTCGACGAGATGACGCAGGCCGCCGCCGACCTGGCCAATGTCCCGCTCACGTCGACGAGCCTGATGGGTCGCGCGGCCGCGGAGCCGCAGGCCACCCTGACAGATGGCGCGCCATTCGGTGATCGAGTGCTGACGCTGCGCGAGCAGTTGGCCGACCCGCGCGTTCGCGATCAACTGCGGGCCGAGTTTGGCGAAAACGCGCTCAGCGAAGTGGCCTACTACGCGAACATGGCCGACCGCGGCGATGTCAGCATGCCAGACAAGACCCGGGAGAACATGCTCGCGATGGCCGAAGGGTTTGTCTCGCGGGCGATTCTCAAGCCGATCGCGCGGACGGGAATGTCGGCGCCCGACAGTGCGCCGGCAATCGCCCGCAATGCGCCGCCGCCTCAGATAGCTCTTGACACCACGCCAACCGGGGTGGTTCGCGTCGATGCTGCCGGGCAGGCCGCGCCGGAGACCGCTGCCGACCGGATCAACACGAAGAGCGCACAGGCGCGAACCCGGCAAGATGGCTTGACGCAACAAGTCGACCGCCGACCACTACCGCGCGACTTCACGATGGTCGGCGAGGGCACATTGACCAGCGGCCAACGCACGACGCCCGCGCGCCGTCTGCCCAATGGTGTGATCCCGACTGGGGAGGTCGCAGACCTTTTGCCCACCGGCGAAGCAATAGAACTCGCCGACATCCCGGCCGGCGACGCCAGCGACATGCTGCCGATCGGTCAAGCCGCGGAGTTGTTGACGGCATCGGATGGGGCGCCGTACAAAACCATGTCGGGCGCCACGGCGCGCGCGCGG
>JANPCW010000673.1:0-12607 GCA_031431155.1 Janthinobacterium sp.
GGATGTGAAGGGAAAAACGATTGATTTTGGGTGCGGTGCCGGCCAATTGCTGGCCCGACTCCCGGAGGGATCAATTGGGCTTGAAGTTGATCCTCACCTGGTTGGCGCCCTTCGCGAAATGGGACTCAACGCGCAACGATACGATACCAACGACGATTTTTCATTTATAGATATTGCCCCAGGTCATTATAAGACATTTGTCATGGCGCACGTTCTTGAGCATTTTGATGATGCGGACAAGGTATTACGGAGAATTCTGAATTCTTGCTACCGTATCGGCATCGAGCGCGCGATTTTCGTCGTCCCGGGCTCCAAAGGATACCGCTCAGATAATACCCACAAAACGTTTATTAATCGGCATTATCTAAGCCAGCATGGACTTGGCAATTGCGAAGGATATGCGATCAGGGACACGCGTTATTTTCCCGTTGATACGGAATCGGCCGGAGATTATTTTACTTACCATGAGTTGACCTTAATTTATGATCGAACATGTGACAACCACTGATAAAGACAAGACGCATGCATTGGCGGAGCTGTTTAAGTTAAGGCCCGTTCGCTTTATTTTTGTAGGCGGAGTAAATACCACATTTAGTTATAGTATTTATGCATTCTTCATATCAGTTGGCGTGGGCTATGCAATTTCAAATTTACTTGCCTTGCTGGCCGGTGTTTTTTTTAGCTTCCATACCCAAGGAACGTTCGTTTTTCGCAATACAAAAAAAGGCCGGCTTGTGCGATTTATTATTGCTTGGATAATAATTTATATCGCCAACATCTTAATTATTATGCAATTGATATCATTTGGATTAAATGCGTATATTTCCGGTGCACTGGCCATCATTCCGATTACAGTTTTTTCTTATGCGTTTCAAAAGTACTTCGTATTTCGCCCCACTCCAGCGACTTGACGAATACTGCCAGGCACCTAATCCAGGAAACGCAATCTGCGTTGCAAGGCTGAAAATGACCACCACGCTCGGAATCGTTGTCCCTTGCTACAATGAGCAAGACGTGTTGCCAGAAACGGGTCGACGGTTACTCGCGCTCTTGAGCCGACTCCAGGACTCCGGGTTAGTGACGTGTGACAGTGCAGTCTATTTTGTTGACGACGGCAGCAAGGACAGCACCTGGCAACTGATTCAGAGCTTGGCACAACAGGATTTCCGAATCCATGGCGTCAAGCTGTCCAGAAACAGAGGCCACCAGAATGCCCTGCTGGCCGGATTGTCCATTGCAAAAGGTGACGCGCTGGTCACCGTGGACGCCGATTTGCAGGACGACATCAATGTGATAGAGGAAATGGTGCAGCGCTTTTCAGAAGGTTGCGATGTCGTCTATGGCGTTCGGGCCTCCCGTACGAGCGATACCGCGTTCAAACGCGGAACGGCGCAGGCATACTACAAACTGCTCGAATCGGTTGGCGTCGACATTGTCTACAACCATGCCGACTACCGCCTCATGAGCCGGCGCGCCGTCAATCATCTACAAGAATATTCTGAAGTTAATCTTTTTTTGCGCGGCATCATTCCCTTGTTGGGATTTTCGAGCGCCACAGTCCATTACGACCGTTCGGCGCGCTTCGCGGGCGAATCGAAATATCCCCTGCGCCGCATGCTGGCGCTCGCTTTCGACGGCATAACTTCATTTAGCGTCACACCGCTTCGGTTCATTGCGGGGCTTGGGATGACGATCTTTCTGATGAGCTTCGGGATGGTTGCCTGGGTCTTATACGGGCGACTGTTTATGAATGCTGCGATCCCTGGGTGGGCATCATCGGTGATCCCGATCTACTTCCTTGGCGGAATACAGTTATTGAGCATCGGGGTCGTTGGCGAGTATGTCGCGAAAATTTACCTGGAAACGAAACGCCGCCCCCGTTTTTCCATCGAGATCATCGTATAAGCGGGCAACACATGCGAATTCGCGACACCGCTGCAACCGCGACAGCCTATGGAGCGCGAGACTGGTTGATTCTGATGGCATTGCTGGTTATGGCGGCGCTGCTTCGCATGATGTTTTTCAACGGCCCGTTCGGCTCGGACGATCTGGTCTATCTGAATCGCTCGGTTCAAATTTCGGAGGGAATTTGGACCAGCGCCAACTACAACGGGGCCTTACGCTACGGCTTTAATATCCCTGCCGGCTTCCTGATTTATCTCTTCGGGCTCAACATTGTCTCTGCCAACTTGTGGCCGCTGTTTTGCTCGCTTGCGGAAATTGCCGCTGTTTATGTGCTTGCGCGCAGTGTGTGGGGTCGTCCAACCGCGCTGTACGCGGCATTGATACTAGCGTTTATGCCACTGCATGTCGCCTGCGCCACTCGCATCCATGCTGATCCGGTTGTTGCCTGTTTCCTGACACTGAGCTTCGTGTTGTTTTATTTCGCCGAACAGTACCGAACTCGTTCTCTCTATTTTCTTACCGGCATCGCTATGGGACTTGTTTTCTGGGTCAAGGAAATCGCCGTCGTGACCTTGTTCGCCTTTGTTTTCTATCCATTTATCTGGCGTAAATTCGAGGCCGGTTGGGCCTATGTCGTCGGTGGCGGGCTGGTCATGCTGCTCGCCCATTTCGCCCTGATGAGCTTTATCGCGGGCGACCCGTTTCACGCATTCAAGGTGGTGTTAGGTCAGATCAGTCACAGCTTCATTCATGGAGGCGACACTGCCGAAGATGGTGTCTGGTTCTATTTCCGCTACCTGTTCGTCGATATCAAGCACATCTGGTTGGCAGGAATCATTGCCGCTGCAGCCGTTTTAGTAATTTTCTATCGGCGCCAGATCAGTCCTGGGACCGCCTACGTCACCTTTTGGTTGCTAGCGTTGCTTGGCGTCCTCTCGTTTACGCCGGTGTCCTTGGAGCCCCTTAAATTTGTCATGAAACAGTCGAATTACCTCACGCTATTTCTCGCTCCTTTGGCCTTGCTTGCAGGCTATCAAATTTCCAATGCTCCGCGCCCTATAGCGCTGGCGCTCCTCATGGCGACGCTTGGAGGTGGCTTCATCCTCGCCGGATTGGAGCAACAGGCGTATCACGTCTTCACGAGCAATAGCAAGGCCGCCGTCGATTTTGCCAGGGGCAACCCCGGGATCCCCATCGTCGGATCGATCAACAATGGCAATATTGCAGTGGTTTATTCAATTCTGGATCAAGATCGCGCCCTTGGCGACCGGATCCGCTATATGAACGAGGTTCCACACGAGATCAACCCAAGTCGCTCGGCCGATCGCCGTGTAGCGCCGGTTTATGCAGTACTTGACCGGGAAACAATGGGATGGGGTAAGAACGACGTGAAACTGGCAACAGCTCCCGTATGTTGGGAGGCGGTCGCCCATCTCGTTCCCACTGGATTTGGTTCCGGTCAATCGCTGGTTAGAACGCTTCAGATAGTCAGTGAGCGACTTCCTGACGTTGTGCGCGAGCGCTTGAAAGCACCGCTAGACAAGCTTTCTCAAGCAAGCCCCGCCGTGGTGTACCGGGTGAATATGTTGAATTTTTGGTGCGAACGAGCGAACGGCGGCGGCGCCGGCCAAAGTCGTTAGTACCTTGAGTCGATTACGCCGACGTTCGGAGCGGCTGCGTTGCGCTCGCTGCAAAGAGCGCAACCGCGCCTCGCCACGCGCCGTTTACGCGGAGAATGACGAGCCGCAACCGCAGGTCGAGGTAGCCGTTGGATTCTTGATGACAAACTGCGCGCCCTCCAGATCATCTTTATAGTCGATCTCGGCGCCGACGAGGTATTGATAGCTCATCGAATCGATCAACAGCTGCACGCCGTTCTTGACCATCGTCGTGTCGTCTTCATTAACGATTTCATCGAAGGTAAAGCCATACTGAAACCCGGAGCAGCCGCCACCCTGCACGAAAACGCGCAGTTTCAAATCGGGGTTGCCTTCTTCTTCAATCAATTGCGCTACTTTTTGGGCTGCGCTATCGGTAAAAATAATAGGCGAAGGGATTACATCTTGCGTTTCAGCGACGGCATTCATATCAGACTCCTCGTGGGGGACAGTTCACTCATTATAAACCTTAGTCACAACCCGCGCATTGGCGAGGGCCAAAACCAGAGAGGCCAATGCCCTTCGTGAGCGTCACGGTAACAGGCCAATACTCATCAAGCCTTGTTTTTCGTCCAGCCCAAACATCAGGTTCATGCATTGAACGGCCTGGCCGGACGCACCCTTGACCAAGTTGTCCTGCACCACCAGCAGGATCACAGTGTTTCCCGGCGCACCGTCGACCTCGGGACGGTGCAGAGCCAGGCGCAGCATGTTCGCGCCGCGCGTCGAGCGCGTTTCTGGATGGGAAGCAAACGGCATCACGTCGACGAACGGCTCGTCCTTGTATTGCTCCTCAAACAACGCTTGCAGCGCTTGGTTGTCGATCCCCCTGGTCAGGCGTGCGTACAGGGTTGAATGCATGCCGCGAATCATCGGGACCAAGTGCGGCGTGAAGATCAAGCCGACTTTCTGCTCCGTGAAGCGCTGCAGTTGCGCCACAGTCTCGGGGGTGTGGCGATGTCCGTCCACGCCATAGGCTTTGAAATTATCGCTGGCCTCGGAAAATAGCGCGCCGATCTCGGCCTTGCGGCCGGCGCCGGACACGCCCGATTTGCAGTCGGCAATCAGTGCTGATGCGTCGACCAGACCAGCCTTGAGCAGGGGGAAATAGCCGATCTGCATCGTGGTTGGGTAGCAACCCGGGTTGGCGATTAGTGAGGCGCCCTTGATGGCATCGCGGTTTAGTTCTGGCAAGCCATACACGGCCTGCTCGAGCAACTCGGGACAGGTATGGGGAATCTTGTACCATTGCTCGAACGTCGATTGATCCTTCAGGCGGAAATCGGCGGCCAGGTCGATGACCTTGACGCCGGCGGCCAACAAGGCTGGCGCCTGCGCCATCGCCACCCCATGCGGCGTTGCAAAGAACACCACATCGCACGCGAACAAGTCCGCTTTCTCAGGCGCGGAAAAAGCCAGATCGACGCGCCCGCGCAAGGATGGGAACATCGCGGCAACCGGCACGCCATCTTCCTTGCGCGACGTAATTGCCTTCAATTGCACGTTTGGGTGGGCCGCCAACAGCCGCAGCAATTCCACGCCGGTGTATCCGGTGCCGCCGACGATGCCAACTTTGATCATGTCCGTTCCTAACTATAAAGGGGTTGCAACGACGCATATTCTAACAGCGTGGGCTCAAACGCCGCGTCGCGGCCAAAATGTAAAAAGCCGCCAGACGAGGTGTCGGCGGCTTTTTGCACAGTGCGCGGCAAGCCGCGCAACCGTGAGGCGAAGATTAACGCTTGGAGAACTGTTTTGCGCGACGTGCTTTGCGCAGACCGACCTTCTTACGCTCAACTTCACGCGCATCGCGCGTTACGAAGCCGGCTTTCGCCAGTTCCGGTTTCAGCGCTGCATCGTAGTCGATCAAAGCGCGGGTGATACCGTGACGAACCGCGCCAGCCTGGCCGGACTCGCCGCCGCCGTGAACGTTGACCTTGATGTCGAAACGCTCGACATTGGCAGTCAGTTCCAGCGGTTGACGGATAACCATCAGACCTGTTTCGCGGGAGAAATACTCGCTAGCAGGCTTGCCGTTGACGATGATTTGGCCTGTGCCGACTTTGATAAAAACCCGAGCCACTGCACTCTTGCGACGGCCGGTTCCATAATTGTAATTACCGATCATGTCAATTCCTTAGAGGACAAGTGCTTGGGGTTGCTGCGCGGCGTGCGGATGGGAACCTTCCGCGTACACTTTGAGCTTCTTGATCATCGCGTAGCCGAGCGGGCCTTTAGGCAACATGCCCTTGACCGCTTTTTCGAGCGCGCGACCCGGAAAACGCTGTTGCATTTTCTGGAAATTGGTTTCGTAGATACCGCCCGGATAGCCGGTATGACGGTAGTAAATCTTGTTGGTGGCCTTGGTACCGGTCACACGCAACTTACCTGCGTTAATGACGACGATGAAATCGCCGGTATCGACGTGAGGAGTAAATTCCGGTTTGTGTTTGCCGCGCAGTCGGAGTGCCACTTCGCTGGCAACACGTCCGAGGACTTTGTCCGTCGCGTCAACCACGAACCAATCGCGCTGGACTTCATGTCCTTTAGCGGAAAATGTTTTCATGTTGACTTCCTAAAATAATACACGCTCAAATGGTGGTTCCGCCTACGCCAACTTCTTGCGGACTCTGCCTTATCTACTTTTCCTGAGCGAACGGAAAGCCGACAAGTATAAGCGACTTGTCTCTCCCGCGTCAACCAAGACCAGAGTGAAACATTATTTGCCTTGGTAATTTACAATGTGGAAGTGAATATTTTGGAGAACGCAATGGAATGCAAAGTGAGCTGGAACGGGCCGTCAGGGATGAGTTTCTTGGCCGAGACGGGCTCAGGCCATCTGGTGACCATGGATGGGGCGCCCGATGGCGGCGGCCACAACCTGGCGCCGCGCCCGATGGAAATGGTGTTGCTGGGTACGGGCGGCTGCACTGCCTATGATGTGGTGCTGATCTTGCAGCGCGGCCACCAGGATGTGCGCGCCTGCGATGTGACCTTGAAAGCCGAACGGGCCGAGTCCGAGCCGAAGGTGTTTACCAAGATTCACTTCCACTTCACCGTGCGCGGTCGCGACTTAAAGCCGGCCCAGGTGGAACGCGCCATCACTTTGTCGCACGATAAATATAGCTCGGCCTCGAACATGCTGGCCAAAACGGCTGAAATAACGCATTCCTTCGACATTGTCGAAGAATAGGTTTGATCTTCGATCAGCCCGACCGGGTTACACGTAGTAGGCCGTGACGGTCATGACCTTGGCCATGGCGCTCATCACCGCCTTCACGGGCGCAGGCGCTTCGATCGCGCCCATGGCGGCCGCGGCTGCACCGTGGGCGATTTCATCAGTGCGCATTTGCTCGACAATGGCGCGCGATTTGGCGTCCTGAGCGGGCAGGCGGTCCAGATGGCTGGCCAGATGGGCTTCCACCTGGCGCTCCGTTTCGACCACAAACCCAAGGCTGCGCGCATCGCCCAGCTGGGCTGCCACCGTGCCCAGCGTGTAGGCGCCCGCGTACCACACCGGATTAAGCAAACTGGGACGGGAACCCAGATCACCGAGGCGCTGGGCGATCCAGGCTAGATGGTCCTCCTCTTCCCGTCCCGCATGAACAAACTGCGCGCGCAGCGCGGGGCTCTTGGCAAACCGGGCTTGCGAATTGTACAAGGCTTGGGCGCACACTTCGCCCACATGATTTACGCGCATCAAGCCGGCGCTGTGGCGTTGCTCGGCAGTGTCCAGCGTCGCGTCGAGCGCATGCGCGGCCGGTGTCGGCCGGGAGGCCGAGGCCACGCCAGCGATGACGCGCAATGCCTGGTCTAAGCCAACTATCAAGCGATCCAGTGGATTGGTCGTCATGGAGTGACTCTATTCGTAGGAAAAACCCGATTATAGGCCATCAACGTTCCATATCACGCTTGCTGGCGAGCAATCCAGTCCGCGACCGGCCCTTCGCAGCCAATGCCGGAAATGTCCTTGGCCACGCCCAAGTTGAGCGACAGCAAGAACGGAATCGTTTCAATCTGCACGTCCGGGCAGTGCTGCGCAAACGCCGCCAGAAACCGGTCGGACTCGACGACGCGCACGACCTTTTCGCCGCTCATGAACTGCAGCACACTGGTGATGCTGTGCCCCTTGCCGATTGAGTGGTAAATGAAGCGGTTGTACTGGGCGTCAAGTTTTTTGAAGTCGAGCTCTTCTTTGGTCATCAGGCCGGCCAGATAGAACAGGCCAAGTGCAACCCGGAAATAGTCGATTGCCTCGGCACTGGTATTGCCGCAGCGCGCGACCGTCAACACTTTCTCTTGCATCAAACTATCCATGATGGAAATCCGCCTCGTGTAAAGCCTGCACTCATTGTTGCTCACAATACAGCACAAGCTGGCCTTTTGGGGCGCGCTCTATCGTTTTAGCCCGTTCCAGCCTGCATGTCGTACTCTGGACTGGTCAGCGCGCCGTGTACCGCAACGATCGCCCGGCCTCAAGCACGCAGCAATTCACTCTTCCATTGCATAAAAATGCTCTGCGACCGACATCTGGTTCCATGCTGCATCCGTCATGTCTGTCCGCGGCGTTGCAACTCGTTTTTTGCCCAGCTTCAAAAAAGTGCCGAACGGCGTGACCGCACCGGCCTCTTCACCTGAACGCATATCCAACATGTCCTCGACGCAGCCCGTATCTGATTCGACATGGACGAAATTTTCGCGTCGCAGCGCATCGGCACCGACTAGATGTGGGCCAACACGTTTATTGGCTGCATGGGCTCCAAAGGTGTAGCGTTTCCGATAGATCATGGTTGTTCTCCCTTAAGAGCCATCAGAATGCGCTTCCCGCCAAGTCAAGTCTGTTCGGAACCGAACTTAGCATTTTCAACTTGAAGCATCAGGTGGCGGGTGTAGACAAGATCTGCGCCAGCGCGAAGTCGGGCACATACGCCAGCGCCTCGCCTGCCTTGTCGCCTGCCTTGATAAACGCGAGCAACAACTGTCCGCCAGCAGTGTCTGCGCCCCCTAAGCAGGCGCTGCCCGCTATCATTCAACCGGTTGCTTGGCCGAGCGAGGGGCGGCGCGGCGCGCTGACAAAAACACGCACGTCGGACAGGCTCAATATTTCCAAACGGGACGCGAAACGTGAATTTAAGTAGCTTTACCGGATGCGAAACGCATCGTAAGATCACAGCATTCTGACATGTTTTCGAGAGCCGACCATGACCTCCCCCGCCAGCCTGACCCAACGACAATGGATTTACCGCCGCCAGCCGAGCGGGCAGATCAGCGCCGATCACTACGAACTGGTCGAGCATGCGCTCAGCCATGATCTGGCCGACGGCGAAGTGCTGGTTGAGGCGCGCTACATCAGCGTCGATCCCTACATGCGCATCAACCAATCGGCCAAGCCGACCTACAACGCCGAACCGCACCCGCTCAATACGGTGCAGACGGGAGGCGCGGTGGCGCAAGTGATCGCCTCCAAATCGGCCGCTTTTGCTCCCGGCGACTGGGTCTTGGCAATGACGGGCTGGCAAACCCACGCTCGGGTCCACGCCAGCGCCCTGACCCGCATCGACCCTGACCTGGCGCCGGTGACGACGGCCTTGGGGGTGCTGGGGATGCCGGGGAGAACGGCATGGTTCGGGCTGACCGAATCGGGCCGGCCGCACGCTGGTGACGTGGTGGTGGTGTCGGGCGCGGCCGGCGCAGTCGGTTCGCTGGTGGTGCAGTTCGCCAAGCGCCACGGTGCGCGCGTGCTGGGCGTAGCCGGCGGTGCGGCCAAGTGCGCGTGGGTGCGCGACACGTTAGGCGCCGACTGGGCGATCGATTACAAATCCCACGCCGATGCCGACTCGCTCGGCGCCGAGATGAAGGCATTGACCGGCGGGGTGGATGTGTATTTCGACAATGTCGGCGGCATGGTCACCGATGCCGTGATTCCCCTGATCAACCGGCGCGCGCGCATCGTCATTTGCGGCCAGATCAGTCAATACAGCGGCGGCCTGGATACGCCCGAGCTGGGGCCGCGACTACTGCACCACATGCTTTACCAGCGCGCGACCATTCAGGGCATGTTGGCGCGCGACTATCTGCACCGTATGGACGAGATGCAGCGCATCGTCGCGCCGTGGGTCAAGGCGGGTCAGATCGTGTTTGAAGAGACCGTCATCGATGGCTTCGAACAGTTGCCCAACGCGCTCAACTCGCTGTTCACAGGCGAACATCGCGGCAAACTGCTTGTCAAAATTTAGACAAGCAGTGATAGGGAATCGGATCCAGATGGACCGATCCCCGGTATTGCTTTAACTGCTGGCCGCCACTTTCGCGACTGGTGCTTTCTTTGCAGGCGCTTTCTTGGCGGGTGCCTTTTTAGCGGCCGCCTTCTTGATCGTCGCTTTTGGCGCCGCTTTTTTCACGATTTTCTTGGCCGGCGCCTCTGCCTCGGCAGCCTCGTCGGCGCCATTCGCTGCGGTCACGCTGGCACCCGCCTTGCCATTGGCTGGCAGCTTTGCTTTGCGCTCTTCGAACTCGAAGCTGACCTTGCCGTCCTTGCCCTTGACAAGAAAAGCCTTGAACGGGCGGCGTGTGCGCTGGGAAACAAAGCCCGGCATCAAATCGGTCTTGCCCTCGCCCAGCAGTTTGACCATCTGTTCGGGCAGAATTTCCTGCTGCAAAATGATGCGGCCGCTGCGGAAATCGCAGGTTTTCGGCTTCGCAACACTGTTTTCGCATACATAGGCGAGGCCCATCTCGTAGACGCCGCCAGCGCATTTTGGGCATGGCCCGAGCGCGGTCTGGCCGGTGAAATCAACACCCTCGCCGTCTTCGCCGGCTTCGTCATTCTGCCCGAAATCGAATTCGAGTTTGGAGTTCTTGATTTCTTCGTCGCGCACGATGCGCAAGATCGCGGCAAACGGGCGCCCCATCTTCGAGCGGAAGCCTTGCAGCGGCCCGATCGTGCGGTTCTTGAGCAAGTCCTCGACTTCGGCGATCTCGAACTGACGGCTGCCTGGCGTCTTGCTCATCGAAAATTCGCACTTGGTGCATGCGAACCTGCGGTAGTTTTCCTTGACCACACTGCCGCAATTCGGGCATGGGGTGCTCAAGGTCGTGTAGTCGCCCGGGATGGTGTCGTTGTTGTATTCCTTGGCGCGTTTGACGATGATTTGCGTCATCTGGGCAATTTCACGCATGAATTCATCACGTGAAATCTTGCCCTTTTCCATCTGGGATAATTTGTATTCCCATTCGCCCGTCAGTTCCGGCGCCGTCAATTCATTCACGCCGAGCCCGCGCAGCAAGGTCATCAACTGCGCCGCTTTGGCGGTCGGAATCAGTTCGCGCCCTTCGCGCAGCAGGTAACGCTCGCTCAGCAAGCCCTCGATGGTGGCCGCGCGCGTGGCCGGCGTACCCAGACCCTTGCCTGCCATCGCATCGCGCAATTCGTCATCGTCGATCAGCTTGCCGGCGCCTTCCATGGCCGACAGCAGGGTCGCTTCCGTGTAGCGCGCCGGCGGCTTGGTGACCAGGCCGTTGGCCGTGATTTTTTCGGTCAGCACTTTTTCGCCCTTGGCCACCGGCACCAGGTTGCCCGCGTTTTCCTTGTCGTCGTCGCCCGCCGCTTCCTTGCCGTAGATCGCCAGCCAGCCGGCGTTGGTCATGACCTTGCCTTCGGTCTTGAATTGGTGGCCCGACACTTCCGTGTAGCGCGTGGTTACCTGGAATTCGGCCGGCGGGAAGAACACGGCCATGAAGCGGCGCGTCACCAGGTCATACAGCTTTTGCTCGGGCTCGGACAAGTTCTTGGGCGCGATGGTGGTCGGGATGATCGCAAAGTGATCCGAGATCTTGGTGTTGTCGAAGATGCGCTTGTTCGGCTTGACCCAACCCTTGTCCAGAATTTGCTTGGCGAACTGGTGGTAGTTATGATTCTCTGCCACCGTGTCCAGCGCCTGCTTGACGGTCGGGATGTAATCCTCCGGCAGGTGGCGCGAATCTGTACGCGGGTAGGTCAACACCTTGTGTTTTTCGTACAGCGCTTGGGCCAGGCCCAGCGTGTTCTTGGCTGAAAAACCGAAACGCGAGTTCGCTTCGCGCTGCAAGCTGGTCAGATCGAACAGGGCCGGCGCCATCGACGTGGTCGGCTTCGATTCTTCGGTGACATTGCCTTGGCGGCCGCGGCAGGCGGTGGCGATCGAATCGGCGGCCGTCTTGCTCCACAGGCGCTCGGGGCGCCGCTCCGGATCGGCATCGTCCTTCTTGAAATTGGTATCGAGCCAGCGGCCTTCGTAAATGCCGGCCGCGCAAATGAACTCGGCGCGCACCTCCCAAAAGTCACGCGACACGAATTTCTTGATCTTTTCTTCACGCTCGACGACGATCGACAGGGTCGGGGTTTGCACCCGGCCCACGGTGGTAAGGTAAAAACCGCCCTCTTTCGAGTTGAACGCGGTCATCGCACGGGTACCGTTGATCCCGATCAGCCAATCCGCTTCCGATCGACAGCGCGCGGCGTCGGCCAGCGGCAGCATTTCTTCATCGGAGCGCAACTTGGTAAAGCCCTCGCGGATCGCGCCCGGCGTCATCGATTGCAGCCACAGGCGCTTGATCGGCTGCTTGGCCTTCGCGTTCTGCGCGATCAGGCGGAATATGAGTTCGCCTTCGCGCCCGGCATCGCAGGCATTGATCAGCGCGGTGACATCCTTACGCTTGATCAGCCGGTTCAATACTTTCAGGCGCGCCTCGGTCTTGGCGATCGGATTGAGCGCGAAGTATGGCGGAATCATCGGCAAATGCGCGAAGCTCCACTTGCCGCGCTTGACATCGTGCTCTTCCGGCACCGCGATCTCCAGCAAGTGGCCGACCGCCGAGGACAAGACGTATTCATCCGATTCAAAGTACTCATCGTGCTTGGTGAAGCCGCCAAGGGTCTTGGCAATATCATTGGCGACTGAAGGCTTCTCGGCGATGATGAGGGTTTTGGTCATAGTTGGGTCTCTAAAAATGCTCTAGGATAGGTTAGGCATGCGCATCATACAGTGCATCACAAGCCGCGACAC
>JANPCW010000674.1:0-2807 GCA_031431155.1 Janthinobacterium sp.
AACAAAATCGATAGCGCCGGCCTGGAACCGTCCACCGAGCGTGATGAACATGCTAAGATTCATCGCGTTTTTCTCAGCGCACGCAGTGGCGCAGGGCTTGATTTGCTGCGCGCAGCGATCGTTGAATCGGCCAAGGCGGCACCCGGCATGGCGCACCGGTACGATCAGGATGAACCAGAGCCGGACCTAGTGGACCAAGCGGACCAAGCGGACCAGGCAGATAGTATTCCCACCTACACTCACGTCGGATCACGATAGCATGCTTGTCACACTAATAAAAAAAATTGGCTTGAAGTTGTCGTTCAACGCACGCCCCAGCGGCGAACCGCGCTGGGGACGTGAATCCAAAAGCATTATCCACGCCCAGGAAGGCAAGAAGCCCGGCGAGGGTCCGCCCGATCTGGAGCAGGTCTGGCGCGATTTCAACCTGCGTCTGAACAAGCTGTTCGGCCAAAAGAATCAGCCCGACAGCGGCGGCGGCAACGGCAATTTTCGGCCCGACATGAAAGGGGCCGGCATCACCGCCGCAGTGGTGGGACTGATCATCGGCTTGATCTGGCTCGCCAGCGGCGCGTTCATCGTGCAAGAGGGCCAGACCGGCGTGGTGCTCACGTTCGGCAAGTTGAGCCACACCACTCCGGCCGGTTTCAACTGGCGCTGGCCGTATCCGTTTCAGACCGATGAAACGGTCAACGTGTCGGGCGTGCGCACGGTCGAAATCGGCTACCGCGGGGCGGTCAAGAACAAGCAGGCGAGGGAATCGTTGATGCTGACCGACGACGAAAACATCATCGACATTCAGTTCGCGGTGCAATACAAACTGAAAGACCCGGTCAGCTGGCTGTTCAACAACCGCGACCCGGAAGAGATGCTGCGCCAGGTGGCCGAGACCGCCATTCGCGAGATCGTCGGGCGCAGCAAAATGGACTTCGTGCTGTATGAGGGGCGCGAGAAAGTCGCGTTCGACGTGCAGAAGCTGATGCAGCAGATTCTCGACCGTTACGGCTCGGGTGCGCAGATCTTCAACGTCACGATGCAGGGCGTGCAGCCGCCTGAGCAGGTGCAAAGTGCGTTCGACGATGCGGTCAAGGCCGGGCAAGACCGCGAGCGCCAGAAAAATGAAGGCCAGGCTTACGCCAACGACGTCATTCCAAAGGCGCGCGGCGCCGCGTTCCGGCTGCTGCAGGAAGCCGAGGCTTATCGCTCGCTGGTCACTGAAAATGCGCTCGGTAACGCCTCGCGCTTCCAGCAAGTGCTGGCCGAATATCAAAAAGCGCCGGGCGTCACGCGCGACCGGATGTACCTTGAAACAATGCAACAGATTTTCTCGAGTGCGAGCAAAGTAATGATCGATGCAAAATCCGGCAGCAACCTGTTGTACCTGCCGCTCGACAAGCTGATCGCCCAAGCGGCGGCCAGCGATGCCAGCGCTGCCGCCGCCAAGGCTGCGGCAGCGGCGCCTACGGCATTGCTGCCGGACGTGATGGAGGCGGTGCGTGGGCGCGACGGCCGCTCGCGCGAGTCGTCACGTGATCGGGAGGGCCGCTAATGAACCGCATCGTCACAGTTCTGATCGCGGGCTTTATCGCGCTCATGGTGCTTTCCTCGACTGTCTTCATCGTCGATCAGCGCAAGTACGCCATTGTGTTCGCACTCGGTGAAGTCAAGCAGGTGATCAGCGAACCTGGTCTGCATTTCAAGCTGCCGCCGCCGTTGCAGAATGTGCTGTACCTGGACAAGCGCATCTTGACGATCGAATCGGCGGAAGCGGAGCGCTTCATCACGGCTGAAAAGAAAAATATTCTGGTCGATGCATTCGTCAAGTGGCGCATCGTCGCGCCCAAGCTGTACTTCGTCAGCTTTGGCGGCGATGAAAGCCGGGCGCGCGACCGCATGGGCCAGATCGTCAAGTCGGCTTTGAACGACGAAATCACCAAGCGCACGGTGCGTGAAGTGATCTCCGGCGAGCGCGGCAAGGTGATGGAAGCGATCCGCACCAAGGTCGTGGCCGAAGCCAAGCTGATCGGCGTGGAGATCATCGACGTGCGCCTCAAGCGGGTCGACTACGTTGAGCAAATCAACAACTCCGTGTATGATCGGATGAAGTCCGAGCGGGTGCGGGTCGCCAACGAACTGCGCTCGACCGGATCGGCCGATTCGGAAAAAATCCGCGCTGACGCCGACCGCCAGCGCACCGTGATCCTGGCTGAAGCCTACCGCGAAGCCGAGAAGATTCGCGGCGAAGGCGACGCCAAGGCTTCGCTCACCTATGCCGAGGCATTCGGCAAGAACCCCGAGTTCTACAAGTTCTACCGCAGCCTCGAAGCGTATCGCGCCACCTTCAAGAATCACGGCGACGTGATGGTGATCGACGCCAACTCGGACTTTTTCAAGTACTTCAAGGGCTCAGGCGCCAGCCCTGGCGCCAAGAAATAACCCAAGAAATAACACCTGGGGTCAGGTCTAGAATCGATGGCTGCTACCTAAAAACCGTCGATTCCAGACCTGACCCGGAGTTTTTGGCGGTTTGCCACGCACACCACGCGATCTTATCCCTGTTTGCCGTCGTTTTCGCGTAACATACATGGTTCTGTTTTTAACGCACGGCGCGAACATTGCAGCACCTCGTTGTTCATTTTTCCCATAAACTCCCGTACCTAATTTCCCATGCCGAATTGGCTTTTGCCCGAAAATATTGCCGATGTTTTGCCATCGGAAGCGCGCAAGATTGAAGAGTTGCGCCGCCTGATGCTCGATAATTTCCGTCTCTACGGCTACGAGCTGGTGATGCCGCCGCAGCTCGAGTT
>JANPCW010000675.1:0-3051 GCA_031431155.1 Janthinobacterium sp.
AAAGCGATCCGTGCCGAGACGGCATAGACAACATGTAAATACTAGCATTGGGGTTCGCGAAGTCAAGAAATGGTGTTTCGAGTTTGCTTGGTCGCCGCCAAGAAGTGCAGGGCAATCCGTGCTTCGCGGGTATTGTGTCCATTGGTAAGCCACCGGTCGGCGCCCCCCACAACTCACGACCAGCACTGGCCTTTGAAAGTCGGCACTCCGTTCACCGGCAGGCCATGGGCCGGCGGGATGAAATGAATTTTTACTGTGCAGGCTGCAGGCGGAGCAGCTGGCCACGCGATTCATCGGTGACGATATACAGCAAGCCATCCGGTCCTTCGCGCACATCGCGAATGCGCTGGCCGAGGTTTTGCAGCAACTTGTCTTCGTTGACGACCTTGCCGTCTTGCAACTCAAGCCTGCTCAGGTACTGGAATTTCAGCGCGCCGATAAACAGGCTGCCTTGCCAAGCCTTGCCGTAGCGCGCGCTCTTTAAAAATGCCATGCCGGAAGGCGCAATCGACGGCGTCCAGTGATGCAAGGGCTGCTCCATGCCTGCCTTGGCAGTGATGCCGGCACCGATCTTGCCGCCCCCATAGTTTTCGCCATAGGTGATCACCGGCCAGCCGTAATTCTTGCCGGCATTTACGGCATTGATTTCATCGCCACCTTGCGGGCCGTGTTCATGCATCCACAGCCGGCCGTCGGGGCCAATGGCGGCACCCTGGCTGTTGCGGTGGCCGTAGCTCCATATCTCGGGCAAAGCGCCGGCGACCGCCGTGCCAGGCTTGGCGAACGGGTTATCCGGCGGGATGCTGCCATCCTTGTTCAGGCGCACAATCTTGCCGTGATGATTATTCAGCGTTTGCGCATCTTCTTTGCGGGAAAAGCGATCACCCAACGTCAAGAACAGGGTGCCATCGGTATTTTCAACAATGCGGCATCCAAAATGCGCACTGCTTTGGAATTTCGGGCGCTGGCTGAACAAGACCTTCACCTGTTCAAGCCGCTTGCTTTCCGGCGGCAGTCGCGCCGATGCCAGCGCAGTCGAGTTGCCGCCGCCACTTGACGCCGGTTCGGCATAGCACAGGTAAATCGTGCGGTTGCGGGCAAAGCCGCTATCGGCCAGCACGTCATGCAAGCCGCCTTGGCCGCCGGCATCGACTGTCGGCACGCCGTCAATTGGCGCGCCAATCGCGCCGTCCGGCTGCACCAGCCGCAGCCGCCCGGGGCGCTCAGTGACCAGCATGCGCCCCTGGTCGATGAATGCCACGGACCACGGATGTTCCAGCCCCTTGGCCAGCACTTGCGCACGCACCCCGCCTTGCGCACTGGCCGCATTGACACATAGCAGCATAGCAAGCCCGGCAAACGCCTTCAATGCAGACGCGATCCTGCAGTGGCCGGCGGGCCGATGACGCCGATTGATTTGCCGAGCAGCTGTCATGGTTGACCCCTGTGTCGATTCCCTGCCTGTCGATCTCGGACATTCCGGGAATTAATTACTGAATGCTGCGCCAGTTTGCGGCATGCCCCGACCCAGACCAGCATGGGTTAAAAAGCAGACCGGCGCCGCGCGCTTCGTCCGATTAAAACCGATTCCGCCCTGATACGCTGAAAAGCATCGCCCCATCGTGCATGGCCGATGTTATTAATATGACCGGAGCAGCGCGGTTTGGTTCTAGGCTGCATGCGGCCGCTGACCGATTGCCGACTGAGGCGCGTCTGTGGTGCTGCCTACCCAACCGGCACTGTTTCGCTAAAATGCGAGCTAATCGTGTAACGATTTGGTGCGCTGCGCAATGACGGTCGGCGCGTTTGAGAGCAGTATTGCAAGTGGATTGCGAAGAACAACGTTTCGATGCCAGGCTCACTTACTAGGGGAAATACCATGTCCGCACACACTTACAAGATTATCGAACTGGTCGGATCATCCACCGAGGGTAGCGACCAGGCGATACGCGATGCGATTACCAAGGCCGCGCTCACGGTCAAGCACATGGATTGGTATGAAGTGATCGAGTCGCGAGGGCATATCGCGGACGGGAAGGTGTCGCACTATCAGGTCACGATCAAGGTCGGTTTTCGGCTTGAGTAGTGCTATCTGGGGCGTCGTCAGCGCCCGGCACAAGCTGATGCAAGCGATACCGGCGGCGCTCGCGCACACGCAGGTTTGGGAAAAGCTGTCGCGCAAACTTTGACGTGACAGGTCAACTTGGCTAGGCAGCAGGTAAAATGCCCATACGATTCAAATGCTGCACTTACGGAGGAACAAATGAAGCTATCAGAAGCAAACTTGGCGCTGGCAAGCGAACTACGGGCAATCGTCCAACAGAAAACAGAAACCATCTCCGATGGTGAGGGCGTAGCAATGTTCCTGCTCTGGACGTTCTTGACGGATCACGCAAAAATTCAGGACCTCGACATCAACACTCTTGCAAGGGAACAGCTTGAGGCGTTCATTCGCTACGCGGGCGACAATCTGAAGGCGGTCGAGCAACACTAAAGGAATCTGATCCAACCTTTTTCGTCGGATCTATCGGCGAACAAACTCTGACCCTTTTGAGATTGGCGTTGCTGCCGGCGGCGATCAGCATTCGATCGTGACAATGTGCGCCTGAATCTTGCCGTCTACAGGGCCTGGCCCGAACCTGTGTGCAATGGCGGCCGCGGCGATGTCGGTTGCTTCGTCCAACGGCATGCCGCGCGCCTCGATTTCGTTACGTAGCGGCGTCCCTTGGCAGTACGCAATGGCAGCGTTGCGCGATGACCTTGCCTGACTGCGCGCAGCGACGGTGCTGATCTGGGGCTGCGCCCGAAAGCTGCCGGACTCCAGATCGCGCGCGATGGTCGCGAGCTCGTAGTAGCCATGCGGCGTGCGCGCCATGAAGCGCGGCGGGTCCTTGGGAAAGATCGATTCGAAAGCCGTCGAGACGGTGTGAGCGAACTCGTTCTCCTCGATGCGATCCCACACATTAAAAACGAAAACGCCGCCCGCTTTGAGCACCCGGCGCGCCTGCGAAAATGCCTTCGCCTTGTCGGGAAAGAACATGACGCCGAACT
>JANPCW010000676.1:0-1673 GCA_031431155.1 Janthinobacterium sp.
GACCGCCTTCAAGAAGAAGCCGAAGGAAGTGTCCGGCTGGCTCGGCGACGAGAACCAGGAAATCACGCGCGGGGCGGTGAAGCTTCTGCGCGAGTTCCTGGAGAATAAACTGCAACACGAACGTGCCGATCAGGATGGCGATGACGGGGAAGGCGCCAGTGGCGATGACCAGGGTGATTACGATACCGAGACGAAACCGGAGAAGCAGGTCGACCCCGACAAGCTGAGAAAGGCAATCGTCCAGGTGCGACACAACAGACGTTCTGCCCGTTTGATCCTGAACCGCCGTCCACCGGCCGAAGGCTTCGCATGGTTGCGATACGAGGATGACGGCCAAGAGGTGGAGGCCAATCTTGCACAGGTCAAGCTGGTGGCGTTGGTGGAAGGATAAGGACGTGCTGGGGAGGGAGGCCAGCCTCGCCCACGAACAGGCTGCCGTCCTGCGCGGCCAGGTGGAGCCAAAACCATGTTTTGACTCGGCCCGTTTCGAGAGCAAAATTGACGAATAAATCGAAGGATTTGCGCTAGAATGAATATTGCACGAATGATATAAAGTCAGGACCATGCGTGTTTGGCCAGCGCAGATTGATTGCATTTCTACCGATGGTTCCAGGAGTTTTAAAATGAAACAGCGTCTCCTTGTCATGAATGGGCAACGGCTTGTACAAAGCGAGCTGGAAGGGCAATGGGCCACCAACAAGGTGGAAAAGGCGGGACTGATCAAGCCTGGCATCTACAACATCCATCTGGCGATCGCGGCCGATAAGGCAAAGACCCACGCCGGCGTCATCTTGCATGCGGACAAAGAGCATGTGTACCAGCAAACAGGGAAGGCGTTGATCAAGCATGCATTGTCGGACTTTGCTAAAGTGCCTGAGGTCGGCAGCAATTTCAGTATCAGATATGACAGTGACAAGGCAGTGATCGCCCATTCGTCAGTCAAGCCTGGTCGTGGGATATCCCGATGAAATTTAGCCGCTGAAAAGTTGAATGCCGGCGCATGTGTACGGCCAAGGATCGACTATAAGGGCCAACTAAGGCAGTAATCGATTGCCGCCCTTGCTCCTGTCCGGCTGAAGTCTCAAAGAGGATCGAACACGTCAGGGCGCTCCCCACATGCTCGAGTATTGAGTCATGTTTCCGCGCTTGTAAGTGTTGAGGCGCCGCCGAGTTCGGGTCGGCCAACGCGCGGCTTACTTGCTCGATTCCGTTACGTCTGCCAGTGGTAATGGCAATTCCGAATTCGCGGCAAAACCGTGCAAAATGCATTGATCCACGACATGCGCGTACCCATCCACACGGATTGCGTGCTGTGCAGTTCGTGCAGCAGACAACTTCTCGGGACTTGATCCGTACGAGCCGCGCCGACAAGACACTCCTTGCCCAAGGGCCACCGGTTGAGCGCGAGCAAGATGTTTGATGGCCTCGGACGGGGTTTTGTGCAGGATAACTGAAGGTATTCAGGTGGGATGAAAAAAATGGATCGGCGCCAATAGCTTGGGGAGTTAAGCAGGGGTTATCGTCGTAATTCCCGGCGGCGTGGGGGCTACCAACATAATACAGCTATTCATCTCCTCGGCCGCGACGGGAAACTGATGCAGATCAGCGACATCGATCAACCCATAGCGTTTGCCGAAAAAATCTGCACATGGCTTTGAGAAATTCCGTGTTCC
>JANPCW010000677.1:0-7512 GCA_031431155.1 Janthinobacterium sp.
CGTCCACACCATCGGTGGCGCTGGAGAACGCCGTTGCACCCCCGGTGCGGCCGGTCCTGACCTTGGTGCCGGCAGCACCGCTGGTCTGGTCCCAGGCGCGCAGGGTAAGTGCCGACGTGGCGGTGCCGTTGTAGTTGGCCACCGGCGCGAAGTACAGCCGGGTACTCGCGTTGTTGGCCAGCAGCAGCGACGAGCTCGAATTGACCGTGCCCACCGCCGTCCAGTTGGTGCCGCCGTTGCCGCTGTAGTACCAGGTGCCGTTGGTCTCGGTGCTCGCGATGATGGCGATGCCGTTGAGCGCGCCGCTGTCGACATCGGTGATGCCGCCGGTCAAGGCGCTGACAAGTGACCCGACTGCGCCCGACGGCGCGCCCGCATCCTCGGCGACGGTCATCGTCAGCGCGGTATCGGCCAGCACTGGCGCATCGTTGACCGCATTGACAGTGATCAATGCATTCACGGAACTGCCCCCGAGCCCGGCATCCGCGTTCGAGGTCGAGGCCTGAAGCGTGAAGCTGCCGCCGCCGTTGAAGTTCGCGGGCGGTGTGAACTTCAACCCGGCATTGCCCTCGGCAAACGTGATGAACGTGCCGCCAGTGATTTGCGTCGTGCCGTCGCTCTTATAGAGCGTACCGTTGGTGATGCCGCTGATCTTGATGTGGGTTACCTCCGCCCCGTCCGCGGCGTTGCGGGAGATCACCAGCCCGCCGGTGGTCTGCGTGTCCTCGTTGGTCGTGGCATTGGTGACTGACGGCGTGTCGGCCACCGGGTTCACGACCAACCCGGCCGTGTCCGTGGCCGTCGAGAAGGCCGAGGTACCACCTGCATTCACTCCGCTGTAAGCGATCTGGACATTGTCAAGGTACAGATAGTCGTGCGCCGACTGCGCGGTGACGTAGAACCGGATCCTGGTATTAGCGGAAATATAGGACGTGATGTCAAAGTTGCGCGTTCCGCTGCCGGTATTTGCTGATGTGGAAAAAGTCCCTCCTGTGAGAGTCGTATAGTTGGTGCCGCCATTGTTCGAAGCCTGCACGACGATGGTGTCGCCGCTGCCAAGCGAATTGGCGAAGCTAAACGAGAGCGTGGCCGACGTGGCGTTGCTCAGATTCGCCTCTCGATAGATCGAATCCCCGACGGTGTCGACGCGAAATTCGAGGCGTCCGCCATTGACTTGGATGCGGCCACCGCCGGCTCCACCACCACCGCTGTCGTTTTCGACCCAGGCCGCGCTCCAGTTTGCGGTTCCGTTGTTGCCGCTGTAGGAGCCGTCAGTGCCGAACTGGTCCAGAACCGTGTTATTGGTGGTGAGGTCCACCAAGCTTCCGTTAGTGCCGCTGGTCAGATCCCAGGCGCGCAAGGTGATCGCACTGGCCAGCGTGCCGTGGTAGTCGGCGTTGGCCTGAAAGTAGAGTCGCGTATTTGCGTCGGCCGCCAGCAGCCGGGCGCTGGAATCGCTCACCGCACCCAGTGCGCTCCAGGTCGCGCCGTTGTTGGTCGAGTAGTGCCACGTGCCATTGGCGGTGTCCGCCGCCGTGATCGCGATGCCCAAACTGGCCCCACTGTCGACATCCGTGACGTTGTCCACCTGTCCCGACGGACTGGCGAAGTCGACCAGGGCCGAGACCAACGTCCCGACCGCGCCGGAAGGCGCGCCAGTGTCTTCATTGATCGCCGTCAGCACGGGGCTCTTGGTGTTATCGAGCGTCGGCGCGGCGTTAACCAGCAATCCCGCCCAGTCCCCCTGCACCGCCGCGCCGGCAGCCACCGCGGTCTCGACCGCCCCCACTCGGTATTCAAGCAACCAGTCGCCGCCCCGCTGCGCGCTCCCGGTAAAATCGTCGGAGGCCGCCACGTCGGCACCGGTCAGGCGCGCGAGGGTTTGCACGAAGGCTTGACCGGCCGCATCCTGAGCCACGTCGCAGCCGTACAGTAGCAGGTCGCCGCCCGCAGCGAGCGACTGGCCCCAGCGCGCCACGGATTCGGCGTCGACCGCGAGCCGCGCTGCATCGAGGCGGGTGCTGCCGATCTCGATCGCGCCGCCGCTGCCGTGCGAGATGATGTGAATCGCGGCCAGCTCGTGTTCGCCCGCGAGGACGCGGTTGATCTGCGCGCTGCCATCTTCATCGGCATTGAGCACCACGATGTCATACAGGGTGCCCTCGTTGCGCTGTTGCATCAGTTCATCGGCCAGCTCGATTGCGTCAGGCACGCGGCTGTCGATGAAGACGATTTCCTTGCGTTGCTCCTGGGGCGCCGACGACGATGCCGCCTCAACCAGGCCGTACGTGTCGAGTGAACGCACTTCCGCGCTCGGCGATAGCGCTTCGGGATGGAACAGCGCCGCCGCCGCATCAGCCGAATAGAGAATGCGCGGCTCCAGCTCCTCGACCAGCGGACGCAGACGTTTGTCTTTTCCTTGTGCCATGGTGTCTTACTCCCCCCGCATGCCGACAAATAACTCGCGTTCGGCACGTTCGTCCAGTTGCTGCAACACGCGCCGCTGCGCCCGCTGGCGCGTTTCTTCCAACAGTTGCGGCACACGCAGGACCAGCGCCACCAGCCAGCGCGGACGCGCCAATGCGCCGGCGCCGAGCCGGCGCGCAAGCCAGGCCGGAACCAGGCGCGCAATCAGCGGCTTGTCCAGCGCCACCAGGGTTTGCGCGCTGCCCGGGTCACCCTGGCGAGCGCAACGCCCGATCAGTTGCCGGTCGATCCGGCGTGCGCTGTTGTGCTGGCAACTGATCACGTGCAGGCCGCCGCGCTCGGCCACGCCGTTTCCCAGTTCGATATCGGTGCCGCGCCCTGCCATGTTGGTTGCCACGGTGACACAGCCGGCTTGTCCGGCCTGCGCAATAATTTGCGCTTCGTGCAAGTCGTGGCGCGCGTTGAGCACCTGATGTGCCACGCCGGCCCGGTTCAACGCGTCGGACAGGCTCTCCGAATCGGTCACTGAATCGGTTCCGATCAGCACCGCCCGCCCGGCCTGGCTGATCTGCATGGCGCGCGCGGTCACCACCTGCCATTGCGTGTCGCGATCACGGAACAACTGGGTCGGCAACACGATACGGCGCAACGGCCGGCGCAACGGCACCTTGACTACATCCAGCCCGTACACCGCCGCCAGTTCGCTGCGCGCTTCAAGCAAGGTGCCGCTCATGCCGGCAAGCCGCAAGTAGCGGGCGAAAAAACGCTGGTAGGTGATCTGCGCCGCAGTCACCTGCTCACTTGTGGGTTTGCAGCCTTCCTTGAGCTCGATCAGCTGGTGCAAGCCGCGTGACCAGACCCGCCCCGGGGCAAGCCGGCCGGTGGCTTCGTCGACGATGACAATGGCACCGTCGCGCACCAAATAATCGCGGTCGCGCCGGTACAGGTGCAGGGCGCACACGGCCGCACTGACGGTCTCGTGGCGGTGGGTACGGTTGTGCCAGGTTGACGCCAGATCGACGCTGAACGCTTCAAGCCGGTCCATGCCGGCGCTGGTCAGTTCGGTGTTGCGCAGCGCCGCATCGCACGCATAGTCCACGCCCGCGCGCAACACGCGCGCCAGCTCCAGCGCCTTGGCGTAGTAGGCGAATTCGCTGGCATTGGCCGGCGAGCGCGACAGGATGAGCGGGACCCGCGCTTCGTCGATCAGGATGCTGTCAGCCTCGTCCACGATCGCCATGCACAGACCGCGCAACAGCGGTGGCGCGGCGCGCTCCGATTGGAAGCGGGCGGCGTGCAGCTGCAGTTCGGACGAGCTCGGCCCACGCGCCACGCGGTCGCGCAGGTAGTCGAACACCAATTCCTTGGCGCTACAATAGGTGATGTCGCAGCGGTACGCGCGCTGGCGCGCGGCCGGGTCGTGGCGCGCCACGATGAACCCGACCGACAGGCCCAGCGCTGCGTAAAGCGGGCGCAATGATTGGGCGTCGCGCGCCACCAGATAGTCGTTGGAGGTGATGACATGCACCGGAATTCCCGCTAACGCGGCCGTCGCTGCGCACACCGCCGCCGCCAGGGTCTTGCCTTCGCCGGTGGCCATCTCGGCCAGCCGGTTGTCGAGCATGACCCGCGCGGCCACCAGCTGGCTATCGTAGGCACGCAGGCCAAGTTCGCGTTGCGCCGCCGCGCGCACCAACGCAAAGGCCTTCACTGTCAGCGGCTCGCTCAAGCCCTTGTGCGACAACTCGGCACGCAAGGTCACGGCAGCCTCACGCAGCGCCGCGCGGCTCATGGCGGCATAGCGCGCATCGAGCGCTTCGATCCGGGCAACAAACGAGCGCATGCGCGCCGTACCGAGGCGCTGCGGCAGCGCCAGCAGCGCGCGCACTTGCCCGCCAAGTGCCTGCCAGTGCATCGACGCCGGCGCGCGGCGTTCCGGGTAGGCGCCCAGCAGCAAACCGGGCACCGGCAGCGGGTGGGAAGCGGCGTGTGCGGTCATGGTGTCAGCCTGTCGCACTGAAATGCTGCAGAAACAACTGGCGCAAACGCCGGTAGGCCTGCACCGCCAGCGGCTGGGCGCCGTGATCAAAGCGCACCCAGACCCGGCCGCCGACGCGCTCCAGCGCACGCTCCGGCAGCAACAGGTCGATCAACACTACCGGCTCGATGCTGGTCAGGCCTTCGCGGTCCGCCGGGTCGGTCATGAACGGGCCGCCGCCCCGGTCGCCGAGTGCGGCGCCCGGCAATTCGAAACCGGCCGCCGGCACGTCGCGCACCAGCGCAGCGCGCATCGGCTGGCCGATCGACTCCGCCAGCCGCACCTCGACGCCCCTGTAACTTTCACGGATCAGCGCTGCGTCGCGCTCCGGCACCGCGGCGCGTACACCGACTTCGCCGCGGTCGAGCACATAACCGAGCGTGGTTCCGCGTTTCACGAAACTGCCCAGCAGATCCTGTTGCTTGGGCATCACCAGCGGTCCGGCGGCCTGGCTGCGCACTTCGAGCTGCGCGATCAGATCCTGGACGCGCCCCAGATCACCCTGCACACGGTGCATTTCCTGCTGCAGGTTGCTCGCTTGCAGGGCATCGTCGCGCAGCGCATCGACACGCTGTGCCGTGAGCTGTTCCAGCTCGCTGGCCAACTCGGCGCGCTGTGCCATCAGCGCCGGGTCCTGCAGCGTCAACAACAATTGGCCGGGCACCACCTGCTCGCCGTCGCGCGCCGCGAAACTGACAACAAAGCCATCTGTCTTGGGCCGGGTCCGCGCGTGGTCCGGCAGCCATACCATGCCCCAGGCGGCGGTTCGAAAAGGCAGTGGAACAATGAACAGGACCAGCATGCAGGCGAGTGCCGCAGCGGCCAGCGTGGAGCGCGCGCGCCAGGCTGAGGCAGCACCGGGTGCTGATTCCAGCACGCCACGCACGGTGCGCACGAGCGGCATCAAGAGCACGGTAAACGCCACGTAGGCGGCAATCATCAGGCCAAGCGGGAGTGAATAATGACCGACCCACAACACGACCATGCCCGACAGCACGATACGGTAGCTGATGGACAGCGGTGCATAGGCCAGCAGCCACTTGCGCTCGCCGGGCGCCGATTCCATGACCGCCACACGACTGGCGCTATACACTGCGCGGCGCAGCAGGGTAATCCAGCAGCGTCGGCTGCGCGTGCCAAGATTGGGCAGGTCAAGCGCGTCGCACAACACGTAGTAGCCGTCGAACGTGAGCAAGGGGTTGGCGTTGAACAGCAGCGTCGATACGCTGGCGATGAACATGGTCACAAACGCCAGGTCGCGCAGCAGGCCAGGCTGTATGCTGAACCACAGCAGCATCGCGATCGCCGCCACGGCGAGTTCCACCATGATGCCAATTGCGGCAACACCGGCGCGCTGGGTGCGCCGGCGAAAACCGGCTGATGCCGAGGCGTCCACATACGGCGCAGGCGTCAGCATAAACAGGCTGATGCCGGCCTCATGCACTTCGCCGCCCAAGTGGCGCACCGCCAGTCCATGGCCTAGCTCGTGCAGCGCCTTGATGAGAGGAAACGCCACCCAGGCCAGGAACAGGTATTGCGGCGTCGCCATGTAGCTCGATGCGTGGTTGGCAAGCAAGCCCCAGTTGGACACCGCCGTCACCGCCGCCAGCACCATTGCGCCAAGCCAGAGCCAGATTGTGATTGGGTGAAACAGCAGCACGCTCAGCCCTTGCAGGCGCCGCAACAACCGCGTTGGGTCGCCCAGCGGCAGCCGGAACGCGAGCGGATTCACATTGGCCCGGTGCCGACGCGCCACGCGCCGCTCGCGCCGCTCGGCCTGCGCCTGGATTTCCGGGGGCGCACCATACTCAATGAACCCCTGCTCGGTCAGCCGGGCCAGGACTTGGATCACTTCGTCCTGGGTCGGCGCATCGTCACGCAGGTCTTGCAGCAAAGCGTCCCAAATTGTTTGGACCGAGTGTTGTCCATCGCAACAACCGACAAACAGGTAGGCGCTGCGGTTGATCCGGCACTGGCGACCGGTGGCGCCGCCAAGCAGCACATACCAGGGCTGTTCGCGACTGCGTTGCTGGCGCACGACAACGTCTGCGCCCAGGCGTGGCATTTGCTCCGCAACGCGGTACCAGAGGGGGCTAAATAGCGAGTCGCGCACGGTCAGCCGCCCAGGGTCCAGATCGCAAGCCGGGCCCAGTTGACAAACCGGTGCGTCCATATCCATCCGCTTGAATGCTGCCCGGCCGCGATCTTGGCCACGCCTTGCATGCCCGGGCGCAGCGCGGCCGCCGGCCCATCCATTTTGCCCTCGACCTCGTAATAATTGCGCCCATCCTTGGCGGTCGCCACCGGCGTGACGCGCACCACCTGGAAAGCGAGCTGCGCCGACGGCAACGCGGCCAGCACGAGTGCCCCGGTACGCCCCAAAATCACGTCCCCGATATCGCGCTCATCGACTTCGACGATCAGCCTGAACTCCTTCGCCGGCGCAACCGTCAGCAAGACGTCTCCACGGCGCACCGGCGCGCCGTGCATCTGGCTCAGGTCACCCTTGATGACAATGCCGTCGAACGGGGCGCGAATGCGGCTGCGTCTGATTTGCTGCTGCACCAGTTCGAGCTGGGAACGCGCCGAGTCCGCCTTGCCCAGGCTGACCACGTATTGCGTGCGTTCCCCCTTCGCCAGCGCGGTGCGGTAACTGTTTTGGTGCTGCGCAAGTTCACTCGTCCATTTGCGCCGGTCCAGTTCGAGGTCCTGATCGGCCAGCTCAATTAGTACCTGGTCTGCCCCCACCGCATCACCGGGCTTGACCAGCACCTCGCGCAAAAAACCATCGGCAGGCGCAACCAGGACACGCTGGATCGCCCCTTCCAGGTGGGCCGGCGCACTCACCCAGTACGCAACCGGCCAGAAACACAGCGCAACCAGGAGCGCCGCCACGGCCAACCCGACCCCCTTGAACACGGCATGGCCCGGACCCAGTGCACGATCGCGCAGCGCGCACAACGCCAGGCGCAACCTGGCGTGCCAGGGAAGGTCCGCGTCGTGCTTCAGTTCGAGCACCGGCGCGACCAGGCAGGCCAGACGTTCGC
>JANPCW010000678.1:0-2879 GCA_031431155.1 Janthinobacterium sp.
GAGGCGAACTGTAGGGCGGATGAGCGTAGCGTTATACGCCCAACAGTTCAATCATACGGCCACATTCGACCGGCCACCCGCGCGCCTCCCGGTAGGTGGTTAAATATAGCGCAACCCGGTAGGCGGATTGCGACCCGTCACGGGCGCTCATCCCGTTCGGCGGATAACGCTGCGCTCATCCGCCCTACGTTGACGCACTACACTATTCACAGGACACAATACATGAGCACTCAGCCAACCCCTGCCCCCGTATCTTCGGGCTTCACGCCAGCCTTCATCGATAAGATGCGCGATCTGCTTGGGTCAAGGTTCAGCATGGCCAAGGCGATTTGCACCCAACATGGTTCCGACGCGAGCGCGCTGGATCCGATGCCGCCGGACGCGGTTGCGTTCGCCCAGTCGCTTGAGCATATCGTGGGCATCGTTAAAGTCTGCTACGAGCATGAGGTGCCCATCGTCGCCTATGGCGCGGGAACGTCGCTCGAGGGCCAGTTGCAGGCGATCCATGGCGGCGTCTGCATCGACCTATCCGAAATGAATCAGATTATCGAAATTCGCCCCGACGACATGGATGTGACGGTACAGCCTGGCGTTACCCGAAAGCAGCTCAACGCCGCCCTGCACGATTCCGGGCTATTCTTCCCGATCGACCCCGGTGCGGATGCGTCCATCGGCGGCATGGCCGCGACCCGGGCGTCCGGCACGAATGCGGTTCGCTATGGAACCATGCGCGAGAACGTCATGAGCATGGTGGTGGTATTGGCCGATGGCCGCGTGATCCGCACCGGCGGGCGCGCGCGCAAGTCGGCGGCCGGCTACGATCTGACGCGCCTGTTTGTTGGTTCCGCAGGCACGCTTGGAATCATTGCCGAGATCACGGTGAAACTGCATCCGCTGCCCGAGGCCGTCTCGTCGGCAGTATGCACATTTCCGACTGTGGACGCGGCCACCCGCACGGTGATCGAAGCCATCCAGTCCGGCATTCCGGTGGCCCGGATGGAGCTGATGGATGCGCTTTCGGTGAAGGCGATCAATGCCTACAGCAAAACCGGCCTGGATGAGGCGCCCACGCTATTTCTCGAATTTCACGGCTCGCCGACGTCCGTGCGCGAGCAGGCGGAGACGGTGCAAGAGCTGGCCTCTATCAACGGCGGAACAAATTTTCAGTGGGCCGATCTTCCCGAAGACCGCAGCCGGCTATGGCAAGCCAGGCATGACGCCTACTTTGCATCGCTGGCAGTGTGCCCCGGCAAGCACGGGATGACGACCGATGTGGTTGTTCCAATTTCAGCGCTGGGACGCTGTATCGAAGAGACGATCGCGGATTTCGAACAACATGGCTTGACGGCGCCTATCCTTGGGCATGTTGGCGACGGCAACTTCCACGCCGTCATGCTGGTGGATCCAAACGACGGGGAAGAAATCGCCCGCGCCCACGATGCCCAGCGCCGCCTGGTGCAGCGCGCGCTCGCAATGGATGGCAGTTGTACCGGCGAGCACGGCATCGGTTTGACCAAGCAAGAATACATGCCGCTCGAGTTTGGCGAAGACGCGATCGACGTGATGGTGTCGATCAAGACTGCGCTGGACCCGAAGAACCTCATGAATCCCGGAAAAATTTTCCCCCTCCGCCGCCGCAGCCAGCCAGCCTAGCCGGCACGCCGCCGATTCAATCCTGATGGCCTTGAGTAGGCGAACGGTGGATGACTTGTTCGAATGCTATTAGTGGCTTGGCTGTAGCGCGCAATTCAAGATGGCTCAACCGCGCCCCATTTACAACGGGACCTCAAGCCATTGATCGAATTGTGCAAACTCAAAAGAACCGTCAGGCGCCATCATCTCCAGCTCGCCAGGCCAGACCTGCCACGTTAGCTCAGGCTGCGCTTGCCAGTTTTCACCAAGGCGCACGGCGGCTGGCGCAATTAGCGCCTTGATCCGTGCTCTTCGGCAAAGCTCAAAAAATAACTTTGCCGCGATGTCGATTTGCGCCCTGCCCGTTCGATTAGGTATAGACACTGCTACAGCCTTCGGGTTGCCCTCGGTGTTGTATACAGGACCGTTTTATCAATCGGAGCACGCCATGAACTATCTCTGCCTGGTCGATCTTGGTCAGGACAAGCTGCATGCCTGTCCCGACAGCGTTTGCTTACCTATGGCCAGGAGCTGCTGGAAAGCGGTCACTACGTTGCTGCCCCGGCGCCGCAACCCATCGACACCGCAACCACCGTTCGCATATTGGGCCTTTGCCGAAACCAAGGAACAGATGGCAGGCTACAGTCACGGTTTTCATCACCTCGACGGTCATGGATGGGAACTGATGTATATGGACATGGATGCCTTGCCCAAAACCTGAAATAGAAACTTTCGACGACAGAAGCAATCAACCATCGGAGAACAATCATGAGCTATATCGACGGATTTCTCATTCCTGTGCCCGCAAGCAACAAAGAGGCCTATCGCGCGATGGCGGCCAAAATGGCTGCGCTATTGAAGGAATTTGGCGCGACACGCATCGTGGAATGCTGGGGCGATGCTTTGCCTGACGGCAAGGTAACCGACTTCAAACGCGCCGTAAAAGCCGAGGGCGACGAGGCCGTGATTTTCTCCTGGATCGAGTGGCCATCGAAAGCCGCACGCGATACAGGCAACGAGAAGTTAATGAACGACCCGCGCATGAAAGCACTCGGCGACATGCCCTTTGACGGCAAACGGCTGGTCTTCGGCGGCTTTGAAACGCTGCTCGATTCCTGAGCATCAGCGCCTATTTCAAACTCTCCACCACAAAGGAATTCATCATGAAAGTTCAAGCTTACATAAGTTTCGCCGGCCGCTGCGAAGAGGCGCTGGAGTTTTACAAAAAGTCCGTCGCTGCTGAAGTG
>JANPCW010000679.1:0-2030 GCA_031431155.1 Janthinobacterium sp.
GAAAAAGCAAGGCCAGCAGCAACCCGCCGCAGCGCGCCAATGACGAATTTTTCAAACCTGCCGGCATAGTGTCTCTCAATAGGTAAGTACACCTCTGAGGATGTATTCCACGCCGATTATATGGGTATTGCAAAGCGGAAACGCAAATGCCACAAGAAATCGCTAGAAAAACCGACAAATTAGTCACCGGCGTCTTACTTTTTTTGCCATGTTGGCGCACCGCCATCGGGCCAAGCAGTTTTGCATTTCACCCCTCCGAAATGGCATTTCGTCACATTGCGCGCGCAATTCCGGTGCGCTCGTCGTACTGTTGCGCAGCGCTCACCCGGGGCGCTGTCATTTTCCGATGAGGCAACCTGCATGCTCGAAATTCACAATGTCGTCAAAACCTACGGCAAGGGCGTGACCGCTGTCGCCGATGTCTCCCTGAGTCTGACCCATGGCCTGGTGGGATTGATCGGGCATAACGGCGCCGGCAAGACTTCGCTGATGCAAATGATCGCCACGTTGACCCGCCCGACCAGTGGCCGGATCCTGTTCAACGGCGCCGACATCGTGAAAACGCCGAACGCGATCCGGGCCCGCCTGGGATTCTTGCCGCAGGACTTCGGCGTCTACCCGAACCTGAGCGCGCTCGAATTCATGCAGTACTTCGCGGCCTTGAAAGGTGTGCGCGATCCGGGCCGGATCCGGCACCTGCTCGCACTGGTCAACCTGCACGAGCACGCACGGCGCCCGGCCGCCAAATTTTCGGGCGGCATGCGGCGCCGCCTCGGCATCGCGCAGGCGCTGCTGAACGATCCCGACATCCTGATCGTGGACGAACCGACGGCCGGCCTCGACCCGGAAGAGCGGCTGCGCTTTCGCAACCTGCTGTCCGAGCTCGGCTTCACTAAGCTGGTGATCATGTCGACCCACATCGTGTCCGACGTCGAGAGCATTGCCAGCCAGTTGGCCATCATGCGCGCCGGGAAACTGATCGCGTTCGAGACCCCGGACGCGATCCTCGAGCATGCGCGCGGCCAGATCTGGTCGGCCACGGTGGGAGCCGAGCACTATGAAACGCTGCGCGCCAAAGTGCATGTGCTGCAGGCCCAGCGCCAGGGCGCCAGCGTCAGCCTGCGCATGGCCCATCCCGATTCGCCCTGCCACGGTGCGCTGGCAGCCGAACCGAGCCTGGAAGAAGCGCTGATGGCGCGGCGCTACGCAAGCGTGGAGCTGGCTGCATGAACCTGGCCGCACTCATTACGACGCTGGCCCATAACGAGGTGCGCTTGCGGATGCGCCGTCTCAGCACCATGCTGGCGCTGCTGGCGGTGGTTGCCATCAGCTGGGCCATGATCGGCGACCCGAGCAGCGGCAGCGCCTTGCTGGCGGTCGACAATGCGCGTGTGCTCTATACCAGCTCGGCGCTGGCGCTGGGCAGCGCTGCGCTGGGCGGCCTGCTGTTCGGGCTGGGCGGCTTTTACCTGGTGCGCGGGCGCATGGGGGAAGACCTGCGCAGCGGTATCGGCAGCGTGATCGGCGCCTGCGCGGTGCACAACGGCCCGTTTCTGGCCGGACGCTGGCTGGGCGGGGTGGCGTACCTGTCGGCCCTGGCGCTGGGATTCATGGGGACCATGCTGGCGTGCCACGCCTTGCGCGGTGACGGCCCGATCCAGCTCTCGATTTACCTGCAAACCTATGCCCTGATGCTGGTGCCGATGATATTTTTCGGGGTCTGCTGCGCGATCTTGTTCGACAGCTTTGCGCCGCTGATGGGCAAGGCGGGCGACCTGCTATTTTTTCTCCTGTGGTCGGCCCAGCTGGCTATGCTGGCCGGTTACGAGAAGGGACCGCTGAACGGATTTGACCCGCTGCTGATGCTCGATTTTTTCGGCATCGCGGTCTCGATGGTGACCCTGACGGCGCATCTGCATTCCACCAATCTGATGCTGGGCGGCGGCGAATTTGACGCCCTGCTCGCGCCGGTCACGCTGCCGGTTCATCTGTGGCCGGCCCGGATGATCGTCATGCGCTGCGCCTCGCTG
>JANPCW010000680.1:0-3982 GCA_031431155.1 Janthinobacterium sp.
CGCAATTTCCAGGGGTATTCGACCCACGCAGACGCCGATCTGGTGTCGTGCGGCGTGTCGGCCATCAGCGCCGTGGGCGCGACCTATAGCCAGAATGTCAAGACACTGGACGCCTATTACGACCATATCGCCCAAGGCGAATTGCCGATTGCGCGCGGTATCAAACTGACGATGGACGATTTATTGCGCAGGATTTTGATCCAGCGCCTGATGTGCAATTTTGAACTGTCGATCGCATCGATCGAGCTGGCCTATCCGATTACCTTTTCAAGTTATTTTGCGGCCGAGTTGGAACAGCTGCGGACCATGGAAAGTGATGGATTGGTTAAAATAGAGGCCGAGTGGCTCAGTGTTACACTGAAAGGACGCCTGCTGATTCGTAATATTTGCATGGTGTTTGACACTTACCTCCATCGCAAGCGAGAGATTACGGCGCAGCCGTTGCGGTATTCCAAAACCATCTAGTGTAGTGTCGTATTTTCAATGAATTTTTTATATCACAACGCGCAACAATTCATGGGCACCTCTTGACCGGTATTAGCCTTCTTCCGATTTTTATGGTGGGCCTGCTGGGCGGTGTTCATTGCATCGGTATGTGCGGCGGAATCGTTAGCGCGTTTTCGGTGGCGTCCAGCGGTCGCCTCGTGATCCCGGTCGCGCTGGTGAGCGATGGCGGCGCTGCGCTGCAAGCGACTGCTGTCGACGGCGCATTGCGGGCCGTCGCTTACAACGCCGGGCGGATCGGCAGCTATGCCATCGCCGGAGCGATCGCGGGCGGCATCGCAGGTAGTGCGGCTACCTTGGCCAGCATCTCGACGCTGCAGATTGCCGGCTACTGGCTGGCCAACCTGATGCTGATCGCGCTCGGCTTGTATCTGATGGATGCATGGCGCGGATTGACGCGGTTGGAAGCGGCCGGCCAAGTCATTTGGCGCCGAGTGCAGCCCCTGATCAGACACTTGTTGCCCGTCGATAGCACGCTAAAGGCGCTGGCATTGGGTGGCCTGTGGGGTTGGGTGCCGTGCGGAATGGTGTATAGCGTGCTGTTGACTGCGATGCTGTCCGGCTCGGCCTTGTCGGGCGCCACCATAATGCTGGCGTTTGGCCTGGGCACCTTGCCGACCTTGCTCTCGATCAGTTTGCTCGGCGCGCGTTTGCAGGTCTGGGTTCGGCGTCGCAGCGTGCGCGTCGCATGTGGCGTGATCGTGATGCTCTTCGGTGCGATCGGCTTGGTGCGCGCTGCCAGCGGCGTGTCGCTTGGCTGGATGGATGCGCTATGCCTGACGCCACCGGCGGCGAGTGCGGCACAATGAACGCCGCGGCCGATTGCTACCATTGCGGCTTGCCGGTGCCGAGGTCCGCGCCCTGGACGGTCACCATCGATGGCAGCGCGCAGCCCATGTGCTGCCCCGGTTGCCAAGCCGTCGCGCAAACCATTGTCGATATTGGCTTTACCGAGTACTACCGGACCCGTGCCGGCTTTTCGCCGACCGTCGACCAGGCATCGCTGATACCCCCCGAGCTGCAACTGTACGATACCCCGGAAGCAAGTAGCCAATTCGCGCTCAACGACACCAGCTGCGAAGCGAGCTTGTCGGTCGAGGGCATCCGTTGCGCCGCATGCGTGTGGCTGATCGAGCGGCGCCTGGCGCGCGTGCCGGGCCTGCAAGCGGCCAACATGAATGTCGCGACTTCGCGCCTGTATGTGCGCTGGAGCAAGGATCGGTGCAAGCCGAGCGACATCTTGCAAGCCGTGCGCGAGGTTGGCTATGCCGCCTATCCCTACGATGCGGTGCGCCACGGCGAGCAACTGCGGCGCAGCGGAAAGACGCTGTCGCGCCAGCTATTCGTGGCCGGTCTGTCGATGATGCAGGTGATGATGTACGCGGTGCCCGCTTATCTGGCCGCCGATGGTGCATTGGAGGCCGACTTGGCCGGCTTGATGCGCTGGGCCAGCCTGCTGCTAACGCTGCCGGCTGTCGGTTATTCGGCGCAGCCGTTTTTCAAGGGCGCCTGGAGCAGCTTGCGCCAGCGCGCGCTCGGCATGGATGTGCCGGTCGTGCTTGGCATTAGCGCCGCATTCATCGGCAGTGTGGTGGCGACCTGGCGCGGGCACGGGGACGTGTATTTCGACTCGGTCACGATGTTCATCTTCCTGTTGTTGTGCAGCCGCTATCTGGAATTGACGGCACGCCGCAAGGCCGCGGTCGCGCTGGAACGCCTTCAACACGCTTTGCCCGCCTCGGCGTCGCGCATGAGCGCCTATCCGGCCAGCCGTGACAGCGCGATCGTGCCGGCCGCGCAGCTGCTGGCCGGCGATATCATCCTGGTCAAGCCAGGTGAAGCGATCGCCGCCGATGGCATGATCATTGAAGGCACCAGCGCGATCGACGTCTCGTTGCTGAGCGGGGAGAGCGCGCCGCTGCACAGGACCGTGGGTGACTTGTTGCAGGGTGGCGCCCTCAACGCGACCCAGGCGATTGTGATGCGCGTGACCAAGCCGGCGCGCGACAGCACCTTGGCGACACTGGTCAAACTGATCGAGACGGCAGGGCAGGCCAAGCCGCGTATTGCGCAATGGGCCGACCGGGCCGCCGCTTGGTTCGTCGGCGCCTTGCTGCTGTTTACGGTCGTGATCTTCGCGCTCTGGCAATGGCTCGATCCGGCGCGCGCCTGGCCAATCGCGATTGCAGTGCTGGTGGTGTCGTGCCCGTGCGCACTGTCGCTGGCCACGCCTAGCGCGCTGGCAGCGGCGACCGATCGGCTGGTGCGGCAAGGTGTGCTGATTGTGCAAGGCCACGTGCTGGAAACGCTGCATCGCGCCAGTCACATCATTTTCGACAAGACCGGCACACTGACCATGGGCAAGCCGAGCGTGCAGCATATCGAGACGCTCGGCGCGGCGGCGCAAATGCACGAGTGCTTGCAGGTTGCGGCCGCACTGGAAGCTGCCAATGCGCATCCGCTGGGGCAAGCCATCATCGCTGCCGCGCGCGATAGTTTACCCGAGGCGCCGATTGGGGGCGCCTTGGAAGTCAACTATTCGCAAGGCCAGGGCGTCGAAGGTGTCGTCAATGGCACGCGCTACCGCTTGGGGAGTGCGACATTTGTCAGCGGGTTAATGCACACTGCGCACACCCAGCAAATCGAACGCGGCGATCAGGGCGCGCAAGGCACATCGCCGGTCTATCTGGGTACCAGCGACGCATGGCTGGCGCGCTTTGACCTGGCCGATGCGGTGCGCGACGATGCGCGCGATGTGGTTGCATATTTTCAAGCGCGCGGCAAGGTGGTGATCCTGTTGAGCGGCGACCAGCGTGCGGTGACGCAGCGGATCGCTGAGCAGCTCGGTATCGATGCCGCGTATGGCGAATATTTGCCGGATCAGAAACTGGCGTTCGTCCAGGCCCTGCAACGCGACGGTGCGGTGGTGGCCATGGTCGGCGATGGCATCAACGACGCGGCGGTTCTGCGGGCAGCGGACGTCTCGTTTGCCATGGATTCCGGTGCCGCACTGGCGCAAGCGCATGCCGATACTGTACTATTGTCGGCGCGCTTGTCGTCGGTCTCGGAAACGGCCCAGGTGGCATCGAAAACCATGGGTGTAATTCGCCAAAACCTGGCATGGGCGACGCTCTACAATCTGGTCGCGATCCCTGCTGCGGCAATGGGTTGGATCAATCCATGGTTGTCCGGCGTGGGCATGTCGCTCAGCTCAGCTGTCGTCATTGCCAATGCGCTACGTTTGCGGCGCATCCCGCGCACGAACTCGGCTGCGTCTACCGTCGCCGGCCCAATTTCACCGGTCGCCGGCGGCATCGCGGCGACCTCGTTGCATAGAATTTAGGCAGAACCAAGATGGAAGCGCTTTATCTGCTCATCCCACTCAGTATCATCATTGTGTTCATTGCAATCTGGCTATTTTTCAACATGTCCGACAGCGGGCAGTTTGACGATATGGTCGGCCCTGCACTTCGAATCT
>JANPCW010000681.1:0-4705 GCA_031431155.1 Janthinobacterium sp.
GGTCTTGCACCACGAAACGGGAAAAACCGTCGGCGTGAATCGCAAAGTCGGTCCACAGTTTGGCCGCTTCCAGGCAATCGCTGCCAACCAGCAGGTTGCCGTCGAAGGTCGCGCGCATGGCGCCTATCGGGGCGCTGGCGCGCTGCAGCACGACATGGGCTGCTACCATGACCCGTCCGTTGAGACTGAGCAGCCATTTTTCTGGTACGTGGCGCAATGGAACACGCTCGAAGGCGTCGGTCGCAAGCGCGATGTCGCCGTGATGTTCGGCAAAAGTATAGGTGGCAAACTCGGTATGGCATTCCCACTGCAGGCGGAAACGCCCGAAATCGTGGAAAAAATACTTGGCATCGTGGGCCGGGCCGGCGACCCCGAAGTGCATGCACAGCGCGATCAGCAAGCCGTGCTGGAATGCGCCATTGTCGCTGTGACCGGTGTCGTCGTCGCGCGCGTAGACTGCAAGGTGGGTCAGGCTTTCCGGGGCGGACAGCCTCAATGAGGGACGGGAATGGACTTCGGCGGCCAGTGGCACGCGCAACAAATGACTCAGACTCGAATGGACAGGCAACATCGGCAACTCACTTAGGCAGGCGCATCAGGTTTCAGTTGGCGCAGGGTACTGGACCCGGATCAATTCCAGTTCTTCGGTACCGTGCGGGGTGGTGAGCGCAATAATATCGCCTTGATACGCCTTGGTGATCGCTCGCGCGACTGGCGCAACCCAGCTAATTTTGCCATGCAGGGGATCAAGTTCGTCGATCCCGACGATGGTGATGGTGTGTGTCTCGCCAGCGAGGTTCCGGTAGGTCACGGTGGCGCCAAAAAACACTTGCTCTTGCCCGTAGTGTACGCTGGGATCGACAATGGCGGCCAGATCCATGCGTTTGGTCAGGAAGCGGATCCGGCGGTCGATCTCGCGCAGGCGCCGCTTGCCATAAATATAGTCGCCATTCTCGGAGCGGTCGCCGTTGGACGCGGCCCAATGCACGATGCGCACCACTTCGGGCCGATCCACGTCGATCAGGTGCAGCAACTCATCCTTGATGCGCTGGTATCCGGCCGGCGTAATGTAGTTTTTCGCGCCAGGCGGGATCGCCAACGCAAGGGCGGCAGCCTCTTCGTCGTCGTCATTGTCCGATTCTCTTACAAATGCTTTATTCATCAGCCTATTGTAGCGGGGCTGCCCGGACTTTGCCGAATCAGTCGCTGGCCGGGCGCTTAATTTCTGGGCTGCAAGTGGGCAGTGCGTGCGCTGCGAGCGCTTTTTCACGTATCATCGGGCAATGAAAGCTCAAAACAAGCTCAGCCGACTGCTGTGGGCGCCCCTGGTACATAGCGCTGCGCTGCTATTCTTGCTCGAACAATGGCTTTGGAACGCCAGTGCGCAAGGCATGGCGCAGTTGGCGGCATGGCCGCCGCTGACAGCAATCGAGACGCGCGTGCAAGCCCTACCGCCCAGAGGGGCACTGATTGTTTTCGTGCTGCCTTCCATTTTATTACTCCCCGTAAAATTATTTGGCCTTTTTGCCATTGCCCGCGGCCATGTCATGTGGGGAGCCAGCATCATCATCCTGGCCAAGCTGGTTGGCACGGCAGTGGTGGCGCGCTTGTACGCGCTGACCGGGCCGAACTTGCTGACCGTTGCGTGGTTTGCCAGGTGGCACGGCAGCGTGCTCGATGTGAAGGATCGCCTGATCGCCGGCCTGCACGCGACCGGCGCATGGCGACGGGAAGTGGCCGATTCCCTGCGCGCGCTATTGGCGAGCTTGCATCCGGGCCAAGCGTTCGGTAGCCGCGCCAGCATCCGGCCGCTGCGCATGCTGCGCCGCTTCATCGCCTTGGTGCGCGCACGCCGCCGCTAGCGGGATCCCCCATTGAACCGTTCTTAAGCTAAATTCATGCGCCAAACATTGTCCCAACCATTGCGCTCGATTCGACAAGCCCCTTGCCTGGCCGCCGTCATGCAAGCATCGCTGTCTGAAATTTACCTGATCGACGCCGCCAGCCTGCGCTTTGTCGACGTCAACCAGGCTGCCTGTGCCAACCTGCGTTACCCGGTGCAGCGCCTGACTGAAATGACGCCGCTTGACCTGGCGCCAGGGTTGCCGGCTACCGAATTTGCGACGCTGCTCGATTCCCTGGGCGATGAAGTCGGTGCGCATGTGTGCCTGATCGCCGCGCACCTTCGCAGCGATGGGTCGAGCTACCCGATCACCCTGCGCTTGATGCGCGCCGACCGCGACGGCCAGGCCCTGATTGTTGCCATCGGCGACGATATGAGCGCGCAACAGGCCGCCGCCGCCGCCCTCACCCAATACCAGTCGCGCTTCAATGCGATCGTCAGCAATACGCCGGGGCTGGTCTATCAATTCTGCCTCGACGGCGATGCCAACATGTCATTTCCCTACCTGAGCGAAGGCTGCCAGGCCCTGCTTGGGCTGAGCGCGGCCGAACTTAGCGGGCAGCCCGGGCTGTTGCTCGAGCTGATCCTGCCGGAAGACCGCAAACCCTACCTCGATTCAATGAGTGCGTCGGCCCAGGCATTGTCGAGCTGGAACTGGGAAGGCAGGATCTGGATCGATGCGTGGAAGGACGTGAAATGGATCAACCTGCGCTCGACGCCGCGCGCCCTGCCCGGCGGCAGCGTGCAGTGGGAGGGCATCATGACCAACATCACCGAAAGCAAGCTCGAACAGCTGGAGGTGAGGCAGTCAAGGGCCCGGCTGGCCGAATTGACGGCGCACATCGAACTGGTCAAGGAACAGGAACGCACCCGCATCGCGCGTGAAATCCACGACGACCTGGGCGGCAACCTGACCGCGATCAAAATGGCGCTGGCGATGCTGGCGCGCCGCCTGCCCCCTGGGGACGGCGCACTGGTCGAAAAGGCGGCCTATGTCGACTCCCTGGTCGACCGCACGATTGACGCCGTGCACCGCATTTCGCTCGACCTGCGCCCTTCCATGCTCGACTTCGGCATTGTGGCCGCGCTTGAATGGCAAATTGGGGAATTCGAGCAGCAGTTGGGCATCGTCTGCGCATTTTCCTCGAACGAGAAGGAGATCGCGCTCGACCCGGACCAGGCCACGGCGCTGTTCCGGATTTTCCAGGAAGCGCTCACCAACATCGCCAAGCACGCCACTGCCACCCGGGTGACTGTGCGCTTGCAGCGGCTGCGTCGCCATGTGAGCCTGAAAATCACCGACAATGGCTGCGGCATTTGGCAATCGGATCGCGCCAAGCCGCGCTCGTTCGGCATCCGCGGCATGATCGAGCGCTCCAATGCCTTGGGCGGCACCCTCGCGCTGAGCCACGCGCCGGGCGGCGGCACGATCGTCGCCATTAAAATCAAGCTGGGCGCCCAGCGCGAGCAGATACTGGCGGCGGCTGCGCGCAGCGCCGGCGTCGGAAGTTAGTACGTACACGAACTATTTTCACACATGAATCAATGACTAAAAGAGCCATCATCAAGGTGTTCATTGCGGACGATCATGCGATCGTGCGCGAGGGCCTCAAGCAAATTCTGGCCGAGACCGGCGATATCGTCGTCTCGGGCGAAGCCGACAACGGCCTCGATGCGATCAAGCTGTTCCCCAAATCGGGCTGCAGCGTGATGCTGCTCGATATTTCCATGCCCGACCGCAGTGGCATCGAAGTCTTAAAGCAAGTCAAGAAAGAGCACCCTGACTTGGCGGTGCTGATGTTGTCGATGCACCGCGAAGACCAGTATGCGATCCGCTCGCTGAAAGCGGGCGCGGCCGGCTACCTGACCAAGCAAAGCGCGCCCAAGGAACTGGTGACGGCGATCCGCCAGGTCGCGTCCGGCCTGAAATACATCAGCGCCGCACTGGCCCAGGAGCTGGCCAACCACGTGGGAGAAGACCATGAAGCGCCGTTGCACGACGCCTTGTCGGACCGGGAATATCAAACCATGATGATGATCGCCTCGGGCAAGACAGTGGGCGACATCGCCGGGGAACTGTCGCTGTCGGTGAAAACGATCAGCGAATACCGGGCGCGCTTGCTGGTGAAGATGAAGCTGAAAAACAACGCTGAACTGATGCACTATGTGATCAAGAACCAGTTGATCGAATAAGGGTCGCGGCGGCGACGATCCTGACCGATCGCCGCCGCACCCACGCAAGACCGGCGCTTTTTATTTAATGACGTACTTGAACTGCCCCTGCTTGTTGGCGCTGACCTTGATCCGGGAAATGCTGGTGCCCTCCGCCATTTTTGCCAGCACCGATTCGGCGATCTCGGGCAGCAAGGTCCCGTTCAGGATGTGATCGACATTGCGCGCGCCGGAATCGACTTCGGTGCAGCGCGCCAGTACCGCCTCCACCAGCGCATCGTCGTAGCTGAACTCGGCCTTGTGGTTGGCTGCGATGCGCTGCTCGATCTTGCCCAGTTTGAGCGCGATGATCTTGACCAGCACGTCATCGCTGATCGGGTAATACGGTATCACTTTCAGGCGGCCCAGGAAGGCCGGTTTAAACGCCTTCATCAACTGAGGGCGGATCTTTTCTTCCAGCTCGGCCGGCGTGGGCAAGTGATTCGCCTCCAAGTTCAGGCAAGCCTGCATCATCGTGCTCGACGCCACATTCGAGGTCAGGATGATGATCGTGTTCTTGAAGTCGATCTCGCGTCCTTCGGCATCGTCGAGCACACCCTTGTCGAACACCTGGAAGAATAGCTCAAGCAC
>JANPCW010000682.1:0-3594 GCA_031431155.1 Janthinobacterium sp.
CGACCAAGGATGCCGGCGAAGGCACCGATTTCCACGCGACCGCGCAAGGGTTCATCTCGATCACGCCGCTGCAAGTGGATTTGACCCACAAGACGCAACTCGATGCCCTGGCGAAAGGGCTGGCATGAACGACAAGAGCAAGCATTTCCCGCTGTCGTTCGCCTCGCTGCTCGACAAGCCGGCCGCAAGGGCAGCCATGGCAATTCCGGCCAAGGTTGCAACGCCGCAAACGGCGACCCAGAACGCGGCCCGCAACGCGGCCCTGACGCTGGCGCCGAGCCCCAAGCCGGGCGCCTCGCCCTCCAAATCCCACAGTCAGGCGATGGGCCGGGCTCAGCCCCAGCCCCAGCCTCAAGCTCAGCCGAGGTTCCAACCCGCGGCGCGCGACCATCCACTGGTGTCGGAAGCGGTGCGGCACGCGATGGTAGCGCGCGTGGCCAAGCAGGGCGTCAGCGATACGCTGGTATTGGCCGCCATGGCGGCGGTGGCGCGCCACCGCTTCATGGAGCCGGCCCTGTCGGCGCAAGCGTACGTCGACGCGTCGCTGCCGATCGGGCACGGGCAAACCATCTCGCAACCCTATATCGTGGCGCGCATGATCGAGCTGATGCGCAATGGCGGCAACCTCAAGAAGGTGCTCGAAATTGGCACCGGTTGCGGCTATCAGGCGGCCGTGCTGGCCAAGGTGGCGCAAGAAGTGTATTCGATCGAGCGCATCAAACCCCTGCACGAGCTGGCCAAGGCCAATCTGCGACAATTGCGTATCGCAAATCTGCGCTTGCACTACGGAGATGGTATGCTAGGCCTGCCGCAGGCTGGCCCGTTCGATGGCATCATCCTGGCCGCAGCCGGCCTTGAAGTGCCGCATGCCTTGCTCGAACAGCTGGCCATCGGCGGTCGTCTGGTGGCCCCGGTGGGCGCTGGTTCGCAACACCTGGAGCTGATTTCCCGCGTCGGAAAATCGGAATGGGTCAGGCAGATGCTGGAAGGCTGCCATTTCGTGCCGCTGCGCGCCGGAAAGGTGTGAATTTACTTGGAGCGCCCGGCCGATTCGCGCGCTCTTGCACAAACCCGGATGTCCCGAACCAATAAACAGAATGAGAATGAATAAGAAAATTGCCTTAATATTGCTGACCGCGTCACTTGGCTGGTTGAGCGCGTGCAGCACCACCAACCAAGCTCCGATCGTCGAGCGCAGCGTGGGCGCGGACACGGCCACGCGACCGCTGGCGGTGGAAACCCCGAAAGTGGATGCGCGTGGCACCTACACCGTCAGGAAGGGCGATACCCTGCTGCGGATCGCCCTTGAACACGGCCAGAATTATCGCGACCTGGTGGAGTGGAATAACCTGGCCAATCCGAACGACATCAAGGTTGACCAGGTATTGCGCACCGAGGAGCCGAGCGGACAAGGCGCCCAAACCTCGAGCGTGGCGATGCCGCCCGACACCCGCGCGCCGTCGGCGCTGCCGGTGACCAAGAAAGGGGCGCCGCGCGGCGACAAACGGGCCTACTCCGACAGCGCGCTGACTGAATTGCAACGGCCTGCCACCGTCACCGGCAAGGGCGAGAATCCGAAAGCGGGCGAGGCAAAGACGCGCGACAAGGCGCCCGAGCTTGCCGCCCCAGGGACCGTGGCCGTGCCGGCCGTGGCGGCGCCCGCGGTCACCGACGATGCCAGCCTGAGCTGGGCCTGGCCATCGGACGGCAAGGTCATCGGCACCTTCGACGAAGGCAAGAACAAGGGCATCGACATCGCCGGCAAGGCGGGCCAGCACGTGCTGGCGGCCGGAGCCGGGAAGGTCATGTATGCAGGCAGCGGCATCCGCGGATATGGTAATCTCGTCATTGTCAAGCACAGTAACAGCTTGCTGTCGGCCTACGCGCACAACCGCGCGATCGTGGTGAAAGAGGGCCAGAGCGTGAACAAGGGACAAACCATCGCCGAGATGGGCGACTCCGATGCCGATGGCGTGAAACTGCATTTCGAAATTCGGCAGCAGGGCAAGCCGGTCGATCCTTCCAAATTTTTGCCAAACCGCTAGCGACCGCCAATGACACACTCGCCGAACGACCAACTGGACGACGATCCGAGCTCGGGTGACTTTCCGGATGAACCGATGGACGAGGTTGCGCTGGACGCCGGTGATGAAGCGCGGGTGCAAACCGAGGGTGTGCCGCAAGCCGGGATCGTGCTGGAAACGGTCGATGAGTTGAAGAAGGTGCTGGCGGCCGAACTCTCGACCGATACCACTCAGCATTACCTGAATCAGATCGGGGCCCGGGCGCTGCTCACGGCGCCCCAGGAAGTGCATTACGCGACCCTGGCCAAGGCCGGCGATTTTGGGGCGCGCCAAACCATGATCGAGCACAATCTGCGGCTGGTGGTGTCGATCGCCAAGCATTACATCAACCGCGGTGTGGTGTTGCTCGACATGATAGAAGAGGGCAACATCGGGCTGATGCGCGCGATCGACAAGTTCGAGCCCGAGCGCGGCTTCCGCTTCTCGACCTATGCGACCTGGTGGATCCGCCAGAGCATCGAGCGGGCCATCATGAACCAGGCCCGCACGGTGCGCCTGCCGGTGCACATGGTGCGCGAACTGAACCAGATCCTGCGCGCCAAATACCATCTCGAAGCGCAGCGCCACAACGGCAAGGAAGCCAGCGCCGAAGACATCGCCCACCTAGTCGGGCGCCCGGTGGAAGAGGTGCAAGATATCCTGGCCCTGTCCGAGCACGCCACCTCGCTCGACGCGCCGCTCGACAACGATCCGCAGTCGTCGCTGATGGACATGCTGCCGGGCGACGCAGACGACAGCCCGGACGCGCGCGCCGAACACCACGAAATGACGGTGCTGGTGCGCGACTGGCTGGGCAAGCTGCCCGACAAGCAGCGCATCGTGATCATGCGCCGTTTCGGGCTCGACAATGACGATCCGGCCACCCTGGAAACGCTGGCCGAGGAAATGGGCGTGACGCGCGAGCGGGTGCGCCAGATCCAGCAGGAAGCGCTGGTCAAGCTCAAGCGCGCGATGGCCGCCCGTGGCGTGCTCAGGGATTCCTTGCTATGATGCAGGCCGCGCGCGCCGGCTGACGGGTTCCCGCGGGTTCTCACAGCTTCACTTATCCGGCGAACGCCGCCTGTTCCCCACCGTCGTGCCTCCCGGGCCTGCTGTGCCCATCCTAGAATATTGATCGCCATGCAAGAAAATACCATCGAAATCGTCTCCCTCGACATGGACGCGCGCGGCGTTGGGCATCTGCCCAACGAGGACGGCAGCCCAGGAAAAGTTATTTTTGTCGAAGGTGCGTTGCCGGGCGAGCGCGTCAGTTTCGTATCGTTCAAGAAAAAGAAGAACTGGGAAGCGGCGCGCATGACCGCACTGCACCGCGAGTCGGCGCTGCGGATCAAACCCAAGTGCGTGCATTACGAGGTGTGCGGCGGCTGCTCGATGCAGCATCTGGAACCGTCGGCCCAGGTCGCGGTCAAGCAGCGCGTGCTGGAAGACAGCCTGTGGCATATCGGCAAGGTCAGGCCCGAAACGGTGATGCGCCCGATGTACGGCCCGACCTGGGGCTACCGCTACCGGG
>JANPCW010000683.1:0-2106 GCA_031431155.1 Janthinobacterium sp.
CGGACTGGAAGCGGCGCGGTTGTACGCCTGCCAATAACTTTGCTGCGTATAGCCAAACCAGATATCGACCGGGCTGCTCGCCACCGTTTCAGCGAGCTTCATTTTGAAGCTCAGCTGATACGTAAGTTCGACGTGCTTTGATTTTGTCCCTGCCGGTGCGAAGCCCGCGTAGCGCGCGTCGTTGGCCGTCGTGTTGTAGTTTGCTAACAATAAATAATTGTCCCGGTGCGGACGGAACGCGAACAAGCCGCGCTTGGTGGCCTCTTCGAGCTCCCATCGCTGCACGGTGCGCGTCACGGGCGCCTCGGATCGCGCGGACTGCTCTTGCGCAACGACGCTTGGCGCAGGCGCCGTCGGCTCAGCGTGCGAGCCGCTGGTCGTTATCGGCGCTGTTGCCGATGCCTTCACTAGCGTATCAAAACAGGGTAGACGGTCGCGGGCATCGCCAATTGCAGCGCAGCGCAGGAGTTGTTGTTCAAGTTCGAGCGCCTGAACCAGCACGGGCGACATCAATAGCGAGAACAGTATGACTTTGCGTAGGTTCGGTTTCACAGGGACTGACTATCTCGATTCGCCATGGGGAGCGCGAAATTATAGCCCAGTGTGTTCCGTTTTCCAACGGCTGCTCGCTCATTCCATGGGGTTGGCGGTCACCGTATCGACCGATTGTCGTGGCCGTTTCTTTAAGAACTGATGCAGTTGCGGCAAAAAGCGCCAACGGTAGATGTTGCTATGGTAGGTGATCCGGAATTCGTCGCTCCATCGGGTGTGCCATTGCATCAGCTTGCCGTAAAACTCAATGCGCTGCAGTCGCTTTTCGGCGAACAAGGCCGGGAAGTAGTCGAATCGCATCAGGAAGGCAGGAGAAGTGTCCCGAATTGATTCATCGTATGTTGTCTTCAATATAATGAGGCTGCCGTTTCCTTCAACGCATAAATCCATCGCCACTACGGTGTCGTTATACCAGTAGCGGTAGATCACCCCTTCGCCGCGGCGCAGAAAGGTTTCCATCAGCGCCGTGTAGAAGTGGCCCTGGGCGTTGTCTTGGTGCACCGCGGTCCCGGTCCCGGCCTTCCAGCCGGCGCTTTCCAGACGGCCATAGTCGACGATTGCTGCCGCGACCCTGGCCGGATCGGCAATCGCTTCAAGGCGTGTGGCAACAGCGTCCTGGTTCAACTTATTGCGCTGTTTCTTGAGGTTCTGGCGTAAGTTCTTGCCACGCTTGGACCAATAGTGCGCAAACGTGCCAAGCAGCGTGACCCGTGCAGTGCGGATGTAATCAAGCGTCGCGATCTGCCCGCGGTCAGGCGGTCGCTTGCGCAATGCAGGGTCGATTTGCTGAACCGCGAACAAGAGTGTCAATCCGGGCAGCGCGTTCAACAGCGAGGCGGCATGCTGTTCCAGCGATGCGGTGCGATCCTGCACCCACAACCCCAGTGGCGCCTGCGAGGGCTGGAAACTCGACCAGACCGCATAGGCGTCTTGCTGCACCAGCGCCATCGCATGTGGGCCGTCGCCGTCGCTGCCTACTGCCAGCAATTGTTTGCCGGTACCAAAGTATTTGAGCAACGGACGAACAAAGTCGGCGCTTTGCAATACCGAGCCGCCCGAATGATTATTCAGGCTGTCCCAGGCCGGTGCAAACCGTTCAAATGCGCTAAGTGGATGAAACGCCCATTTCATGTTCGATCCTTGGTTGGTGTGGCGCGCTTCCACGCGAAGTTTGAGCCCAAATTAATGTGCGCAGAATAGTGTCAATCATCCATTCCAATTCTGCTTCGTCGAGCTCCTGATGGCAGGGGAACTGAAATACCTTGCGTGAGAACTCAACGCTGATCGGGCAAACGGACGCGTCGACCCCGGGCCATAACACCTCGCCAAACCGGATAATCGGGACCCCAGCCTGCTTCAAGGGTGCAAATACCCGCTCCGGTTGGTCGATCACAACAGGAAACGCGTAAGGCACTACTTTTTCAGGCAGCACGGGAAACAAGGGGCGGCAACCGGGAATATTGGTGCAGGCGTCCAGCAAGCGCTGATAGTGCTTGCGCCGGCGCGAAATAATGCGCCCGAAACTCGATGATTTCATCAGCAAGTGCGAGGCCA
>JANPCW010000684.1:0-2798 GCA_031431155.1 Janthinobacterium sp.
CTAATAAAAACGGGCTTGCATCTATTTTCCAGGGAAGAATAGAGGAGACAGTCCGATTATGCTCCAACGCAAGATGCTTGGATAATTGCCATAACGAATATCGGACATAACCGAGGTCTATAATACTCTGGATACGGCACCGCAAACCGGATGCAGGCGCACAGCGACAGTATACACACTTCTGTGCATCGCTTGTCGGTGTTTTTGGCCGCAGTCAAAACAACTTGTTAACTGGAAGGCACTGTGCGGGGCAGCGTCGCATGCTATGCTTGCTCCCTTTTGCTCAAACAATGAAGTCGATGAATACGAATACGTCCACTGTTTCCCCGGCTACCGCCGAACCTGTTCCCCACACCGCGCGCTCCTTGTTGAAGCTATTACAAGAAAAATTCCCCCCTTTTCGCAGTTGCCAGCCGTTGGAAATCGGGATTGACAAGCAGTTGCTGGCGGCGATGCCGGACCTTAATCGCAAGATCATGCGGGCGGCACTGGGCATTCACACCGGTTCCCTGCGCTATCTGCGCGTGATGGAAAAAGCGTCACTGCGCTACAACCTCGATGGCAGCACCGGCGCCGAGGTCTGCGAGACCCACCGCGCCCATGCCACACAAGTGCTGCAGCAGCGCTTCAAAAAAGAAGCCGAGCGCAAGAAAGCCGAGCGTGATCTGGCCGCCGAAGAAGAGGCGAACCGGCTGCGTGCGGACAAGCTGAATCAACTGACCGCAAAATTTTCCCGCAACGGTTAAACACGGACACAGCGCCGGGATTGGGCCGCCCATGCGCGCTCTTGCGCCGGATGATGGCCGGAGGAACTGCTATGATCGCTCCATGATGACAGACCAGCCCAACCCGGACCAGGAACCAGCATTACCGCCATATCACGGCATCAAGCTATCCGACGTGCGGCTGGTAAAATCGCCGCAGGAGGCTGCCGCTGCGCTGTGCGCCCTGATGGCGGCCGACGTGATCGGCTTCGATACCGAGTCCAAGCCGACCTTTATCAAGGGCGAAGCGTCGAATGGTCCGCACCTGATCCAACTGGCAACCGACGAGATCGCCTACCTATTCCAGATCGGCCCCATGCCGGCGCTCGATGTGGTCAGGGCAGTGCTGGAATCGACCAGCACCCTGAAGGTCGGCTTCGGCTTGTCCGACGATGTCAAACGCTTGCGCGCCAAGCTCGGGATCGCCCCGGTACAAGTGCTTGATCTGGCGAAGGCATTGCGCGACGGCCAGCGCAATGACCTTGGTGCGAAGAGCGCCGTGGCGCGCTTTTTCGGCCAGCGATTGCAGAAATCGAAGAAAATATCCACCACCAACTGGGCCAGTTTGCGCTTGAGCGAGCGCCAGATTCTTTATGCGGCGGACGACGCCCAAGTGGCGCTGCGCGTGTATCGGCGCTGGCGTGCCAATGCGGAAATTCTCCCCGTTCCGTTCTAAAATCCGAGCGCGGCCTGGTACGATCCAGGGGCGCGACTCAAATAAATAAGCGAGTTTTCAAATGCTGTCGTTTTCGAGCATGGCAACCCTGGCGTTGGCCACAGTGCTATTGCTGCCAGCGATGGCCGCGGGGTCTGCCCCGGCCGTGCTGCCCGACACGATCGAGCAGCGCCTGCTGGCCTGCACCGCCTGCCACGCTCCCAAGCAAGTGCGCGACGACTTGTTTCCTCGCATCGCCGGCAAGCCTGCCGGCTACCTGTACAAGCAACTCATCAATTTCCGCGAAGGCCGGCGCCAGTCTCCCTTGATGACGTATATGGTCGATCACCTGCCGGACAGCTATCTGCACGAGATCGCCGATCATTTCGCCAGCTTGCACCCGCCCGCCGCACCGGTCCAGGCAAGCGGCGCATCGGCAGATATGCTGGCGCGCGGCCGCGTGCTGGTCAAGCTGGGCGACCCCGCCCGCAACATACCGGCCTGCATCAAGTGCCATGGCGAAAAACTGGGCGGCGTCGCGCCTGCCATCCCCGGTTTGCTCGGCTTGCCGCGTGATTACATCAACGCCCAGCTTGGCGCCTGGCGCAACCGCGTGCGGCATGCCGATGCGCCCGACTGCATGGCCGGGATTGCCGCCAAGCTCTCCGCCGCCGACGTAGCCGCGGTATCGAGCTGGCTGGTGACGCAGGTTGCGGCGCCCGGCGCGCGACCGGCCCTTGCCATCGCCAGGCCGCTGCCGGTGGCGTGCGGCAGCGCGCCTGACTAAGCTTACCCATGAAAACAATCCTGCTCGGCACTCTAGCAGCGCTCGCCATGCTGGCGATGCTCGCCTTCCCTGTCCTTTGGCCGGCCGACGATATCGGTCCGCCCGCGGCCTCAAGCGCACTGGCGCCGGCCGAGCGCATCGCCCTCGGCGCCTATTTGGCCAAGGCCGGCGATTGCATGGCTTGCCACACCACGCGCGGCGGCGCGCCCTACGCTGGCGGGCGCGCCATTGCGACCCCGTTTGGCGCCGTGATCGCACCCAACCTTACGCCGGACCGCGCCACCGGCATCGGCAGTTGGAGCACCGATGATTTCTGGCGCGCGCTGCACAACGGAAAATCGAAGGATGGCCGCCTGCTCTACCCTGCCTTCCCATATCCCAACTACACCAAGGTCACGCGCGCCGACGCCGATGCCCTGTACGCGTTTTTTCAGACGATTCCGGCTCAGCGCCAGGCTAACCGGCCGCACCAACTGCGTTTTCCGTTCGACCAGCAACTCGGCCTGGCGGTGTGGCGCGCGCTGTATTTCAAGCCGGCGTGCATCAGCCAGAGCCTGGCCGCAGCGCCGTATGGAATCGCGGCGCCTATCGG
>JANPCW010000685.1:0-2246 GCA_031431155.1 Janthinobacterium sp.
GCGCCTGCGTGGCCATCGAAGACAATGGCCAAGGCATCGAGCCGGAAACGCTGAGCCGGGTATTTGAGGCATTTTTCACTACCAAGCCGGTCGGTAAAGGCACCGGCCTCGGCTTGTCGCTCTGTTACTCGATCGTCAAGAAGCACGGCGGCACCATCGAGATCGATTCGACTCCCGGCGTGGGCACGCGGGTGCAGGTCTTTTTTCCATTGAACGATACAGCCTATGACGAGGCCAATTCCCTATGAAATCCATGGATGTGATGGTCATTGACGATGAGCCGGCGATCCGCCAGATCCTGACCGCTCATTTGCTCAAGGCAGGCTATAACGTGTTACAGGCGCCCAATGGGCTGGAAGCCTTCGAGCGCCTCTCCAAAGGCGATATCGATGTCGCCATCTGCGATATCAAGATGCCCGATATCAGCGGCATTGAACTGGTGCGGCGGGTGCGCGCCGCCGGCCTCGATACCAATTTCATCATGATGACGGCGTTCGCATCGGTGGACACCGCCATCGAAGCGATCCAGGCCGGCGCCTCCGACTACATGATCAAACCGGTGCGCAACGAGGAGGTGCTGCACCGTCTCGTGAAAATCGGCGACATGCGCGGTTTGCGCGCGGAAAATCGGGTGTTGCGCAGCCTGGTGCAGGGCAATAAGGAAGACCAGTTTGAATTCGTCGCCCCCACCATGCGCGACCTCGAACGCCTGATCGCCAAAGTATCGCCCACCGACAGCACGGTTCTCGTTACCGGGGAAAGCGGGACCGGCAAGGGCGTCATCGCACGCCGGATTCATCAGCAAAGCCCGCGCGCCAATGCCCCTTTCATTCCGGTCAACTGCGGCGCGCTGCCCGAGCACTTGATGGAAAGCGAATTGTTCGGCCACACCAAGGGCGCCTTCACCGGTGCCGACAAGGCCCGGAAAGGCTTGTTTCTGGAAGCGGACAAGGGCACCATCTTTCTCGATGAGATCGGCGAATTGCCGCTGCTGCTGCAAGTGAAGCTGTTGCATGTGATCGAAGATAAGACCATCCGGCCGGTCGGCAGCGAACAGGCGCGCCGCGCCGACGTGCGCATCGTGGCCGCCACCAATCGCGACCTGGGGCAAATGGTGGCCGAAGGAAGGTTCCGGGAAGATCTATTTTTCCGCCTCAGCGTGTTCCAGATCCATGCACCGCCATTGCGCGAACGGCGCCAAGATATTCCGCGACTGGTACAGTTCTTGCTCCAGCGAGGTGGCAGGCGCTTGAATCTGGAAGCGGAGATTTCGCTCGATCCGGAAGTTGAAGAAATTCTGGGCGCCTACGATTGGCCTGGCAATGTGCGCGAAATGGAGAACGTGATCGATCGCGCCTTGATTCTGGCCGAGGACGGGCATGTCGGTTGTGCCGATCTGCCGCCCCAGCTCATCAAGCAAGCGCGCGTGGGGATGCCGGAATTGGCAGTCGAGGGTTCCGGCGACAGTTTGCGCGATCAGGTCCGGCGGTTTGAAAGCGCGCTCATCAGCAAGGCGACCCATGACGCCGATGGTGACCGTCGGGTGGCGGCGCAAAAGCTGGGAATTGGCCTGTCCAGTCTTTATCGGAAGCTGGAAGAGTTCGAAGCGCTAGGCCTGCTGCAAGACAGTACCAACCTGCGTCACGAAACACGTTTGGTCTGACGTCGGGTCGACCGACGGTTTTGTCCGGTTCCCTCCGCTCGACTGGGAGGGCAAGAGCGCCGCGATGGATGATCCATGGTCGGCGTATTTAAACTATGCTGCACAGCTTGAAACTGTGCGGCGCGGAAGGCAGATAAATGAAACGTCAATCAATGCTTGGAGTCAGTCTGAGATGTCTGGGCGCGGGCGCGCTGCTGTGGGGGGCCGTCACACCTTGGGCGCTGGCTGGGCCCGAACAGGAAACCGCCACGGCGGAAATGGAATTTGCCCGCGGCGATCTGGTCGCCTCGACCAAGTTATGGTACAAGGCGGCGCAACAGGGTTATGCGCCGGCCCAGGCCCGCCTCGGCGACATCCTGGACGCATCCGAAGAGGACGCACAAGCCGCGGAATGGTATCGCAAAGCGGCCGCCCAGGGTAATGCCGCCGGCGAGTACGGGCTGGGACAGATGTATGCCAAAGGCGAAGGCGTCAAGAAAGATCTCGAGCAAGCACGCGCCTATATCTTGAAGTCAGCGGAAAAAAATAATATTGACGCCATAGCAACGGTGATCAGTGCCTACCGGACCGGCGCGGCGGGTTC
>JANPCW010000686.1:0-1574 GCA_031431155.1 Janthinobacterium sp.
GCGGCTTGCCGCCGACGCCGATTGCCTTGCCCGGCGTGGAATCGCTGACGGCCACGATGGCGCCGGCCAAGACCAGCGCGCTTTACTTCGTGTCGCGCGGTAACGGCACCAGCCATTTCTCGGACAACTTGCCTGACCATAATCGGGCCGTGAATCAATACCAACGATAGGCGTTTCAGTTTCATGATCACAGTCGCAACAAAAGAAATTGGCAAGTTCATTAGCTTCGAAGGCATCGACGGTGCCGGCAAATCGACCCATATCGCCTTTGTGGCCGATTTCCTCAAGGCCAGAGGCAAGACCCTGGTCACGACGCGCGAGCCCGGCGGTACCATCCTGGGTGAAAAACTGCGCGACTTGCTGCTGCATGAAAAAATGCACCTCGAGACCGAAGCCCTGTTGATGTTTGCCAGTCGCCGCGAGCATATCGCGCAAGTGATTGCGCCAGCGCTTGAGCGCGGCGACTGGGTGATCTCGGACCGGTTTACGGATGCCAGTTTTGCCTATCAGGGCGGAGGGCGCGGCCTGAGCCGTCAGAAGATGGAAACACTGGAGGCCTGGGTGCATCCGCACCTGCAGCCCGATTTGACCTTGCTGTTCGACGTCCCATTGGCTGTGGCGCGCGCCCGCCTCGACGCCACGCGCACGCTCGACAAGTTCGAACAGGAGCAGGTGATTTTTTTGGCGCGACCCGCGCTGAATATCTGCGCCGCGCCGCGCAGTTCGCCGGACGGTTCCAGGTGATCGACGCTACCCGCAGCATCGCTGAAACCGAGTCTGCGCTGGCGAAAATTCTTAATAAATTACTTGAAGAGAGTTTGACAAGTCTATGAATTTCGGAATAAGTGGATCCGCTAGCGCCTCTAAATCACATGAGCAAAATTTTGTAACATCCTGTTTTAAAACAGATTTAACACGATGATCGCTCCAATATACGACTGGCTGGAACCGGCATGGCAACAATTGCAAGACTTGCGCCAGCGCATGCCGCACGCGATCTTGTTTTATGGTGCGGCCGGCATCGGCAAGTCCGATTTCATCGAGCACTTTGCCCAATCGCTATTGTGCGAAAACGTGCAGGCCGATGGCCACGCCTGTGGCGCCTGTGCCTCGTGCGGCTGGTTCTCCCAGCAAAACCACCCGGACTACCGGCGCGTGCGCCCGGAAGCGTTGGAAGACGAGCTTGCGGCCGATGGCGAAGAGGCCGAGCAAACGGGCGCTGGCGGCAAGAAGGCCGCCAAGTCGACCAAGGCGCCCTCGAAAGAAATCAAGATCGAACAAATCCGGGCGCTGGCCGACTTCATGAACATATCGACGCACCGCCAGGGCTTGCGCGTGGTGGTCCTGTATCCGGCCGAAGCGCTCAACACGCCAGCCTCGAATGCCTTGCTGAAAACGCTGGAAGAACCGCCGCCAGGGACCGTGTTCCTGCTGGCATCAAGCAGCCTGGATCGCTTGCTGCCGACAATCCTGTCACGCTGCCGCAAATTCGCGCTGCCGTTGCCGTCACACCAGCAAGCGCTAAGCTGGCTCAAGGCGCAGGGCTTGCGCCACCTGCACGTACATTTCGCCAC
>JANPCW010000687.1:0-2992 GCA_031431155.1 Janthinobacterium sp.
GTTTTTCCGCTCGCCTGCAAGTCTTCCACCAGCGGCGTCGTGATTTTCCCATCGGGGCGCACCGGAACGCTCAACGACACTTCCGGGTTGCGCCACACGTTGATATTCACATTATCGCCCGGTCCGATCAGGTAATTCCCGGGCTCGGCCAGCGCCGTTTGCATTTGCGCCATCGCCATTGGTTTGGCACGGGTCGCGCACCCGCTCGACATGGCGCACACGATCGCCATAGCTGCCCAGACTTTCAAACACTTGTATCGATTGGCGTTCATGTTAATTCCTCTGGCGAGTGAGCGGGTGCCGAAAAATACCATGTTCGATTCAGATTAATTCGTCAATTATTCCGGCCTCTATATGATTGAAAAAAACGGGCCAGCGATCATTGACATGCATCAACGACAACACATATTCGGGAAACTTAGCATATTTACATGCCATATAATTGGCATTCCTAAGAACGCGGCCCATCCTGGACACGCCGCAATGCACGCGGAAGGCAACTCAAACCGAGAGGCTGAAACGATGGAAGAATTGATTAGCCAATTACTGTCCAGTCTAAAAGGCATCTGGAAATACCGCAGACACGCCCTGGTCGTCATGTGGCTAGGCGCCCTGCTCGGCTGGGCCAAGGTGATGACCCTGCCCGACGATTATCAGACCTCGGCCAGGGTGTTTGTCGACACTCAGAGCATCTTAAAACCGCTGTTATCGAGCATGACCACGGTACCGAATGTGCAGCAGCAGGTTTCCATCATGAGCCGCACCTTGCTCACCCGCCCCAACGTGGAGCGCGTGATGCGCATGGTCGATCTCGACATCAACGCCAAGACTGCGCGCGACCACGAAGAGCAAGTTGATGAATTAATGTCAACAATTAAGATCGGCGCCACCACCACTTACGACATTTACACTATCTCCTATAGCAATAAGAATCCGAAAATAGTGCGCGATGTGGTGCAATCCCTATTGACAATTTTTGTGGAAAGCAGTTTCCAGAACAAGCGCGGCGATTCGCAAAAAGCGGTCAGTTTTATCGACGATCAAATCAAGAATTATGAAGATAAGTTAATCGCCACCGAAAACATGGTCAAGGATTTCAAATTAAAGAATGCGGTGCTATTGCCACGCCAGGGCGATTTTGGCGCCCAATTGGGGGCGGCCTCCGACATCTTAAATACCGCCCGCCTGGAGTTGCTGGAAGCGGAGCAGGCCAGAAATGTCATCAAGAGTCAAATCTCGGGCGACGAACCGGTATTGGATACGGAAATCAATCCCGCTTCCATATTAAATCCGCAAATCGATTCCCGGATTTCGGCTTTGAATAAGAATCTCGATGCATTGCGGATGCAATATACGGAACTGCATCCCGATATCATTTCAACCAAGCGCTTGGTGGCGCAGCTGGAGGCGCGCAAGATCGAGGAGCGCAAGCTTAAATCGGCCAATACCGACCCGGGCAAGGATTACAGTCCGATGCTGCAACAGTTGATGGTCGCGCAGACCGAGGCCGATGCCAAGGTGGCAGCGATCAGCGCCCGGGTGCAGGAATACGCGGCAAGGCATGCGCGTCTGTTCGCGCAAATGAACGCGGTACCCGAAGTGGAATCGCATCTGGCGCGCTTGACCCGCGATTACCTGATCAACAAGGATAATTACGAGAAACTGATCGGGCGCCGCGAAGCGGCCAAGCTGTCGGGCGACCTCAGTTCGACCACCGAGATGATGAGCTTCAAGATTATCGACCCACCGACCGTGCCGATGACACCGGTCGGACCCAACCGGGCGCTGTTGCTCAGTCTGGTGTTTGGCGGAGCCCTGCTGGCCGGCATTGCCGCGGCGCTGCTCATTAGCCAGATTCGTCCGACATTTCTTAGTCCGAGCGCCTTGCGGGAAGTAACCGGATTACCGGTTCTTGGCACGGTGTCGATGAAATGGACCGATGCGCAACTGATCAAACGCAGGCGCGGCCAGATCGGCTTCGGGGCCGCTCTGGTTTGCCTGTTCATTGTCTATGGCGGCGTGATGACCTCGGTGTTAATCAGAAGCTGATCCGGCCCGAGCGAACTGTGCTTGCGTATCCAAAGCGAAGGAAAAATCCGTGACCATTTATGAGAACGCCGTGACTGGCCCGGAGCGCGGCTTGCAACATACCGAAGCCGGCAGCAATGCCGTTGAGGCGGCAAGCGAAACATCGGATCGGCGGGTCGATATCAACCTTGCACGCTTGCAGCAAATGGGCATCGTCACCCAAGACGGGGGGCGCACCAGCGTGGCCGAGGATTTCCGCATCATCAAGCGCCCCTTGCTGCGGCAGGCGCTTGGCACCGAGGGCCGGGCCATCAAGCATGGCAACCTGGTCATCATCACCAGCGCCCTGGCCGGCGAGGGCAAGACCCATTGCGCCATCAACCTGGCGATGAGCCTGGCGATGGAAATGGACCACACGGTGTTGCTGGTCGATGCAGACGTCGCCCGGCCTTCGGTGTTGAAGACGCTCGGCTTGAGCAACGCGCCGGGCTTGATGGATATCTTGCTAAACGACAAGCTCCAGTTGTCCGATGTTATCCTCAAAACCAACGTGCCGACCCTGAGCATTTTGCCGGCTGGGCGCAGCAACAAGCACGCCACCGAGCTATTGGCCAGCCAGACCATGAGCACCCTGCTCTCGGATATCTCCAGCCGCTATGCCGACCGGATCGTCATTTTCGATTCCCCGCCCCTGCTGCTGACCACCGAAGCGAGCGTGCTGGCCGGACAGATGGGCCAGGTCGTGCTAGTGGTCGAAGCGGAAACCACCACCCAGCACGCGGTCAAGGAGGCGCTGCGCCAGATCGAGTCCTGCGAAAACATTAGCCTGATTTATAACAAGACCAGGGAATTTCCTGGCGGCGAGTACTATGGTTACTACGATTAAGCGGCGCCCGCTCAGTCGGAGGGTGTCGTTGGCGCGCGCCGCGGCCCCCGCCACGGTATTGATAGCGCAGCAGCCGGC
>JANPCW010000688.1:0-5744 GCA_031431155.1 Janthinobacterium sp.
CATAGACCCGGCGCTGCACATAAACCGGTGGAGGCGGCTCGTAGTAGACGGGCGCTGGTTGCGCATAGTAACCGGGCACCCCGATATTGAGTGAAACGTCAGTGCGCGCAAAGGCGGGAGCGGTGGCTAACAACAACACGGCGCCGGACAATAAACCAGCGACCATCGTTAAACGATTTTTCATCATAATTTCCTTGAAGGATGTATGACTGCATTACATACGAAACCAGCCTTTCTTGCTATCCGGGATCGGTAACCGACGTAACTAGATGTATCAGCCACGGCGGCAACCAGGAATCCTTACCCCAATCCGAGAGCCCGCGGATCCGAAATGGCCTCGCGCCGTGCCAGTTCCGACCAGGTGAAATCGATATGGGTCTGCATCGCTTGCAGCGCAATGTCGGGCTGATGCAGACGGATAGCGTCCCAAATGGCTTGGTGTTGCTGGCGCAATTGGAGCGTGGCTTGATGCAAGCCGATCAGGTTCAATGAAATATGCTCGCGCAGCATGCGCACGATGCCAGCGTGCAAATGGCGGAACATGCTGTTGTGGGACGCTTCGGCAATAGCTTCATGAAAATCGGCATCGGCCCGGTGTTCCGCCGCGCTGTCGCCGGCATCGTAGGCGTCGCACAGGCGCTGAAAGATAGCGGCCAGCTTATCCAGATCGGCTTGGTTTGCGCGCATGGCCGCATAGCGCGCCGTTGCGCATTCCAGCTCGCGCCGAAACTCCAACGTATCCCAGCGCAAGTCGGGATGCCCTTCCACCAGTTGACGCCATGGCGAGACGATGCTGGCCTGCAAGCGATCGGTAACGAACACGCCGCTGCCGGTCCGGCTCTCGAGCATGCCGCGCGCCTTCAGCCGCGCCACCGCCTCGCGCAAGGAACTGCGCGACACGCATAGCAGTTGCGCCAACTCCCGTTCGGCGGGCAAGCGCATGCCCACGGCCCAAGAGCCATCGAGCAAATGGACCTCGATCGCATGCTGCGCTTTGTCAGTGACACTGCGTTGCGCCATTGTTTGCTTTCAAGAGATTGCCAGCAATTGATCAAATAAAATTGGTCGGACCAATTTGACGCCGATTCTATAACGCTGCAGCATATGTGTCATTCACTTTATGTATAACGCCAAGAAACAAAGAGGGGGCAACATGCATCAATCGAGCTCTGCATCAACGCAGGCCAGTCCGGCATTGGTCGGCGCGCTACGCACCCGCTTGCCGGGTGCGCGCGTCATCACGGACCAGTTGCGCCGCCTTGCTTGGGGCAGCGATGCCAGCTTTTACCGCATGCTGCCCCAGGTCGTGGTCGTGGTCGAAGATGAGGCCGATGTGGCCCATGTGCTGAGTGTGGCGCGCCAACATCGGATGCACCTGACGTTCCGGGCGGCCGGCACCAGCTTGTCGGGCCAAGCCGTCACCGACGGCATCCTGGTGTTGATCGGCGAGGGCTTTGCCACCTATGCGGCGGCCGCCGATGGACTGAGCGTGCGCCTGGGGCCGGGCATCATTGGTGCGGAAGTGAATCGCCGGCTGGCGCCGCTGGGACGCAAGATCGGGCCCGACCCGGCATCGATCGGCACCTGCAAGATCGGCGGCATCGCCGCCAACAACGCCTCCGGCATGTGCTGCGGCACCTCCCAAAACAGCTACCGCACATTGCGCGCGATGCGCGTGATGCTGGCCGATGGCGCCCTGCTCGACAGCGCCGACCGGTCCAGCATCGCCGCCTTCCAGAATAGCCACGGCGAACTGTTGTCGGCGCTCGATCAACTGGGCCGGCAAACCCGCGCCAACCCGGCATTGGCGGCCCTGATCCGGCGCAAGTACAAGATCAAGAACACCACCGGTTACAGTCTGAACGCGCTGGTCGATTTCAGCGATCCGATCGAGATCCTGTGTCACTTGATGATCGGCTCGGAAGGCACGCTCGGCTTTATTTCGAGCATCACTTACCAAACCGTGCCGGAGCATCCGCACAAGGCCAGCGCGCTCGTGTTCTTCCCCGACATCGGGACCGCCTGCGCAGCGGTGCTGGCGCTCAAACCCTTGCCGGTGTCGGCGGTGGAAATGCTGGACCGCGCATCGCTGCGTTCGGTCGAAAACAAACCCGGCCTGCCGCAAACGATCCGGCAACTTGGCCCGCAAGCGGCGGCCCTGTTGATCGAGGTGCGGGCCGGCGACGAGTCTGTCTTGTCAGGCGCAGTGGCCGCGGTATTGGCGGCGTTGCAACCGTTTGCCACCGTCGAGCCGGCCCAATTTTCGAGCGACCCGGCGCAATGTGAGGTCTATTGGAACGTGCGCAAGGGAACTTTCCCCAGCGTGGGGGCGATGCGCGCCGCCGGCACCACGGTCATTATCGAAGACGTCGCCTTCCCGCTCGAATCGCTGGCGGCGGCGACCCTCGATTTGCAGGCATTGCTGAAGCAATACGAATACCACGAAGCCATCATTTTCGGCCATGCGCTAGAAGGCAATCTGCACTTCGTATTTACCCAGGACTTCGGGCATGCGCAGGAAGTGGAACGATACAGCCGCTTGATGGATGCCGTATGCGAACTGGTGGTCGGCAAGTACCAGGGCTCGCTCAAGGCCGAGCATGGCACCGGGCGCAACATGGCGCCGTTCGTGGAACGGGAATGGGGGCGCGAAGCGACCGATCTGATGCGCCGCATCAAGCAATGTTTCGACCCGGCCGGCTTACTCAATCCCGGCGTCATTCTCAACGATAACCCGCAAGCCCATCTTGAGCATCTCAAGCCGCTGCCAATCGCATCCAAGCTGGTCGACAAATGCATCGAGTGCGGTTTTTGCGAACCGAAATGCCCTTCGCATCTGCTCACGCTGTCGCCGCGCCAGCGCATCGTCGCCTGGCGTGAAATGTCGCGCCGCGAACTGGCTGGCGAGGTGCCCGGTGAACTGGCGGAAGACTATGCTTATATGGGGCTCGATACCTGCGCCGGTTGCGGCCTATGCGCCAGCGCTTGCCCGGTCGGTATCGATACCGGCGCCCTGGTGCGCGAGTTGCGCGGTCGCAAGCAAGGCGCCGTCGCGCGTCGTATCGGCAATTGGAGTGGAGAACACTTCGGCGCTGTCGCATCGCTCTCGCGTCTTGGATTGCGGCTCGGCCATATCGCCGGCGACATCGTTGGCCAGCGCACGCTGGGCAAGGCAACCGGTGGCGTCTGGCGGCGCAGCATGCCGCGCGCCGCCGCCAAAGTAACGCAGCATCCTCCCGCTGCCAGTGGAGCCGGAGCCGGAGAGCCGGTGGTGTACTTTCCAAGCTGCGCCAGCCGCATCTTTGGACCCGACCAAGCCGGCGAAGCGGCGCTGCCCGATGTGATTCAAACGCTGCTGGTGCGCGCCGGATACGCGCCTCGCCTGCCGCGCGGCTTCGAGCAACTATGCTGCGGCCAGATGCTGGCCAGCAAGGGCCAGACTGAACAAGCCGACGCAAGCACCAGGCGACTCGAACAGGCCCTGGCTGAAGCGTCCGACAATGGACGCTATCGGATTGTCACCGATGCCAGCGCCTGCAGCCTGCGCATGCAACAGCAAATGGCTGGCCGCTTGAGCGTGTTGGACTTCCACGAATTTGCGCACGATGCGTTGCTGCCCAGGCTGAGCCTGATCAAGCAAGCCGGTCCGATCGCCTTGCATATCAATTGTTCGGTCCAAAAAAGCGGCTCGGACCAGAAATTGCAGGCCGTAATGGCTGCCTGTGCCGAACAGATCGTGCAGCCGGCCAGCGTAGGCTGCTGCGGGTTTGGCGGCGACCGTGGCTTTGCGGCGCCTGAGCTGAACCGCCACGCGCTACGCAAGATCGAGGCCGAGCTGCCGGCCGGCTGCGCCTGCGGCGTCTCGACCAACCGCACCTGCGAGATCGGGCTTTCGTCCGAGACGGGCCGCCCTTATCGCTCGCTCGCCTGGCTGCTCGAATTGTGCAGCCGCCCGTCAGCCGATAAGGCTCCCCCCGATCCATTCGCATTGACCCAATCGCTTCACCCCAATCCGTTGTGAAATCACAACACGCTCTATTCACATAAAACACAATATCGAAATAGGAGACACAGTCATGCCTACCTGGAAGCAACCCTTTGACCCCGCCTACACCGTCGGGCTTTCGTCTAATAAAAATCGCAAGGAGATATTATGATTTGGAGTCAAGTCTACGATCCGATGGGCAACATTTGGTTGTCCGCACTGCTGGCGGCGATCCCCGTGGTGGTGATGTTGGGATGCATCGCATTCGGCCACATGAAGGCCCACTATGCGGCCGCATTGGGCTTGGCAAGCGCCTTGCTGGTCGCCATTGTCGGCTTCGGCATGCCTGCCAGCATGGCGTGGAACGCGGCCGGTTTCGGCGCGGCATTCGGCCTGTTGCCGATCGGCTGGATCGTGCTCAATATCATTTTCCTGCATCAGCTGACCATTGAGGATGGCTCGTTTACCGTGCTGCAGGAAAGCCTGACCGGGATCACGGAAGACCGGCGCATCCAGCTATTGCTGATTGCGTTTTGCTTCGGCGCGTTCTTCGAGGGCGCCGCCGGCTTTGGCACCCCGGTCGCTGTGACGGCCGCCATCATGATCGGGCTCGGATTCTCGCCGCTGGCCGCATCCGGCTTGTGCCTGATCGCCAATACGGCGCCGGTAGCCTTCGGAGCGCTGGGCACCCCGGTCATCGCGCTGGCCGCCGTGACCGGCCTCGATTTGCTGGAGCTGTCGGGCATGATCGGGCGCCAGTTACCGCTGTTCTCATTGCTGGTGCCGTTCTGGCTGATTTGGGCCTTCGCAGGCTTTCGCGGCATGATCGAGATCTGGCCCGCGATCCTGGTGGCCGGTTTGAGCTTTGCCGTTCCCCAGTATCTGGTATCGAATTTCCATGGCCCATGGCTGGTGGACGTGGTGGCGGCCATCGTTTCAATGGTGTGCCTGGTATTGTTCCTGAAAGTGTGGACGCCGAAACGGATCTGGACCTCCACCTCGCTCAAGGGGCACGAGACCAGCTCCGGCACGCCCGACCTGGAAAGTGAAAGACCGCACGGCCATGAAGCCGACGCCGCTGCCGCAATGTTCAGCAAACACGATACGCGCGCCCTGGTCATGGCCTGGATGCCGTGGGTGATCCTGACCGCTTTCGTGTTCATCTGGGGTATTCCCGAGTTCAAAAAATGGGTCGACGGCATATCCGTGTTCAAGATCCCGTTCGCGGGCCTGCATAACCTGGTCGAAAAAGTGGCGCCGGTGGTGGCCAAGCCGCACAAGGAAGCGGCCATTTACACCCTCAACTGGCTATCGGCCACGGGTAGCGGGATTTTCCTGGCCGCCGTGGCGGGTGGCTTGCTGATGAAATACTCGGTACGCGACCTGATCCGCATCTACGGGCGCACCATCTGGCTGGTACGCTACTCGCTTCTGACGATCGTCTTGATGCTGGCGCTGGGGTATCTGACGCGCTATTCCGGTACCGATGCGACGCTGGGCCTGGTGTTTGCCCAGACCGGCATGTTCTACCCTATCTTCGGCACGCTGCTTGGCTGGCTCGGGGTGGCGCTGACCGGCTCCGACACGGCGGCCAATGTGCTGTTTGGTGGCTTGCAAAAGACCACGGCCGAGCAATTGGGCCTGAGTCCGGTGCTGATGGCCGCGGCCAATAGTTCCGGCGGCGTGATGGGCAAGATGGTCGACGCCCAGAGCATCGTCGTGGCCAGTACCGCAACCCGTTGGTATGGGCATGAAAGCG
>JANPCW010000689.1:0-4287 GCA_031431155.1 Janthinobacterium sp.
CGCGCTATTGCTGCGACCAGCCGCCGCGAAGGCTCCACTTATTCAGCAGAAATGGATCAAGGCATTGTGGTTGTGGAGGCCCCGATTTCGAGTACCCGGAACGACGAGCTGTTGCAGGCATTGAACCTGTCCAGCTCCGATCTTGTGCCGGATCTTCCATTGCAGGTGATATCTACCGGGTTGCCTTACCTGATCGTGCCAATCAACGCGAACTTGGGGCGCGCCCGGATAGTCGCTGGCAATTTCGAGACACTATTGGCAAGCGTAGGAGCCAAGTTCGTCTATGTGTTTGATGTAGGTTGCCGGGAAGGCCGCACATGGGACAACGATGGCCGCGTTGAAGACATCGCCACAGGTAGTGCCGCAGGTCCGGCGGCCGCCTTTCTAGTCACGCATGGACTTGCAAAGCCGGGCGAAAATATCGTACTCAATCAAGGCCGGTTTCTAGGCCGCCCGAGCGAACTCCACGCAATTGTTCGGGGCGGCCCGGTGTTGTCGGTGACGGTCCGCGGACAAGTCTGTTTGGTCGGCAGTGGCACGCTGCAGCTGCCTAACGAGGCACTCCACGAAGCGAAGGCGAACCTTCCATGAACGAAGCCGATCTTCTGGCCCGATTGAAGTTTTTAAACGTGCCGTGTTCGGGTGCCAGATATTTCCGAGGCGCCCGGGCTCATGAAGTACGAACGTCCCCCACAATGAGCCCGAGCAAAGTTAACCGAAGCCGCGTAAGGCTGCTGACGGATCTTCCAAATATCGGTAAAGCCGGAGCTGATGATCTTCGCTTGCTAGGCATTCTTGAGCCGCAACAACTGATTGGCATGTGTCCATTCAAGATGTACGAACGACTCTGCAATAAAACGGCATCTCGTCACGACCCATGCGTTATCGACGTATTTATGTCGGTCACGCGTTTTATGAACGGTGAAGCCCCCCGCCCTTGGTGGGCATATACTGAAGAACGAGAGCATTCACTTGGCAAAGGTAGAAACACATGAAATTTGGCTACACGATCGTCTATGTCTCATCGGTTCCTGAGGCGCTCGCCTTTTACAAAAAGGCATTTGGGTTTGAAACCCGTTTTCTTCATGAGTCAGATCAGTACGGCGAGCTGGAAACAGGCGAAACCGTGCTGGCATTCGCTTCTCACGCCGTGGCGGAAATGAACCTGGGCGTGCCGCATCAGAAAACCGACCAAAATTCTGCTCCACTCGGCGTTGAATTGGCGTTTGTCACCGATGACGTCGCAGTTGCCTATGCCAAAGCGGTTGCAGCGGGCGCGACCTCAATCGCGGCGCCGACCGAAAAACCATGGGGGCAGGTTGTCGGATATGTCCGCGCTCAAGAAGGATCGCTCATTGAGTTGTGCTCACCCATTGGCGGCTAACCAATTTTCGTCAGCCGCCTTCACGCCGATCGCCCGGTGTTCGGTCAAGCCTCAGGTTTGCCAACGATCACTTCGCTGATCTGAATCACTGGCACCAGGTCCGTGAACGACCTGGCCTGTCGATCCCGGACCGTTATGATACCGGCGCGGGCGGCGCCGTGGCGCCACAGACTTGAGCGAGCTCGTGCGCCGGCCCTGACTCGGCGATGATGTCTTCTGTCGGTTCAATCCGCACATTTTTCAGCGTGATTGCCTCGCCGCATTCCGAGCAGGTCTGTCCCGGACGCGTAATTTTGCCGCAGCCGAGATGCCGCAGCCTGGTCGGCGATGGCCTTTCGCTCGGCAGCCAATCCTCACCGTAGCGCATCAGCTCCAGCACAAGCGGGAGCAAAGCTAATCCAGCCTTGGTCAACTGATACGTAAAGCGCGGCGGCCGTTCCTGATACGACACCTTCACGACGATGCCTGCGGCAACCATCTTCCCGAGCCGATTGGCCAGAATGTTGCTGGCGGCTGTGGTTTTTTGCTGCAACTCATCAAATTTGTGCGGTCGCTTGAATAATTCTCGCAACACGAGCAGAACCCACTCGTCGCCGAGCAGTCGGGCGGCGCGGGCAATCGGACAGGCAGGTGTAGAGGTCGGTTCCATGTTTTTGATTCTACTCGCTTGCAAATTGAAAGTCTATCACCTATGATGGAATAGTGACTTGTGAAATGCAAGTTACTTGAGTTATCGGTACACCACTTATTTCAATATAGACTGGAGAATGAAATGATTGCGAAAAATTTTCTTGCCGCCGTCACAGCCGTCACCTTGCTCGGTAGTACTGCTTGTGCTACCGCGGGCGGGTCGGTCGATATCCCTGCCAAAGCTCAAGCCGCAGCCAAGACACGAGCGGAAATTATTGCCGAAACGAAGTTGGCGATCGCCAATGGCGAAATCAAGTTCGGCCCGCTCGTCGACTTCGAAGACCTGGTCGCGCAGCGTGCGCCTCAAGACAAGAGGTTCGCGCAGGACAAGCGCGTTGTAACCAATTCGGGGAACGTGAGCAGGCGGTAGCCGGGCGTAAGATAAGCCTGCCGGCCCCCCCGTCATCAGCGCCGGCGACGGGATTCCCGGTCCATCACCGTCTATCTCGCGCTTAACCGGCATCAATCAAGACCGATGGCGCAACAGTCGCATACCATGGAATGGGCGCCATCTACGTGAGAAGAAGATTCGCGAAATGGAGTCAGTCAACTCAACCCGCACCAGTCGTTGTGGATGTTTCCCGGAGCACGCATGCATCACATCGGCATTCTCGCCCACAGCGCTGACGGCGCGGCATTGTGTTTTCTAGAAATGTGCCGCGAGGGCGCGCGCCGTCTGGGCGCGCATCATCATCCGGAGATCACGCTGTCGATCCTGCCGATGGGGCCGATATTTCAGCAATGGGATCGGATGGAGTTGGGTGCCATCAACGCATACCTGACGCACACCGCCGGGCGTCTGAAAGCGGCCGGCTGAGATTTCTGGGTCTGCCCCGACAATACCGCCCACATCGCGTTCGACGCCGCGACAGTGCCCTATCCGCTGCCCGGTTTGCACATCGCCGACATCGTCGCCCAGCGCGCCAAGGCCGATGGTCGCAAGTGCATCGCATTGCTCGGCACGCGCCGGACCATGGAAGGCCCCGCATATCGCGCCCCGTTCGCGCGCACGAAACTGGAAATGCGCACGCCCTCGGCGCCCGATTGTGCGCTGCTCGACCGGCTCATTTTCGCCGAGTTGTGCCAAGGGGTGATCAGCGACACCGCGCGCACTGAGTTCGTGCGCGTGATCGAGTGCATGAAAAACGAAGGTTGCGACGCAGTCGCTCTGAGCTGCACCGAGATTCCGCTGCTGATCACGCCCGAGGTGTCTCCGCTACCGACGCTCGATTCAACGCGCCTGCTGGCGCGTGAAGCGGTCGCAGTGGCGTTGGGACTGAAGCCCATGCCGACATGGCGCGGTGGGCCGCGCAGCGAACCTTCGGCGTAATGCGCAAGAAAATGCGTGCTACGCTTGACCCGACCTCGATCAATACCGATGGTGCAACAGGTGAAAACCTTGGGCGAACCGTCGGTCCACAAAGGAGCAGTTATGGAACTTATCGGAATGCTTGACTCACCGTACGTGCGCCGCGTGGCGATTTCGCTGCAGCTGCTTGATCTGCCCTTCACGCACCAATCGATCTCCGTCTTCAGGACCTTCGAGCAGTTTCGGCAGATCAATCCCGTGGTCAAGGCGCCATCGCTGGTCTGTGACGACGGAGAAGTTCTCATGGATTCGACACTGATCCTTGAATACGCCGAAGCGCTTGCAGGTGGGCGCAAGAGTCTGATGCCCGGCGCCATCGCGCAGCGTCAGCATGCACTGCGTGTCATCGGGCTGGCCTTGGCCGCCTGCGAAAAGAGTGTACAGATCGTCTACGAACGCACTTTGCGACCAGCCGAAAAACTGCATGAGCCGTGGGTAGCACGCGTCACCGGCCAACTGCTGGCCGCATACGATGCACTCGAATCCGAGCTTGAGCGTCGACCACTTGCGTTCACCAGCGACAAAATCGACCAGGCTGGCATCAGCACGGCGGTGGCCTGGCACACCACCCAACAGAAGCTGCCCGACGTTGTCTCGGTCGCGAACTACCCATCCTTGCGAGAGTTTTCGCTCCAAGCCGAAGCATTGGCGCAGTTCATCGCCGCGCCATATGGTTCCAGCACCTACCACCAAGTCGGCTAACAATGCGCACTTATGACGCAGGCGCAGGCGCCGCAAATGACACGCGAAAACAAGGCGCGCTTCGAAATCCGCGCCAATAAAAGCAACGCGACCATTGAAATCCTGGTCAACGGCGAGCGCGTCAACGTTTGGAAAGACGACA
>JANPCW010000690.1:0-2359 GCA_031431155.1 Janthinobacterium sp.
CTTCGGTAAGCTCGCCGCGCTCATTGCAAAACAGTGTATCGAACGCGCCTTGCACCTCGGCCTCACGCCAGCCCTGATCATAACGCTCCCGCACCGTTGTCTTGTGGCGCAAGAATACCTCGTCCGCATGGGTTGGTGCAACTGCCATGAGCAAGCCTACCGGTTGCGTCAGCGCAGCAAGTGGCGCGCTCGAAATAGAGCAGGCGCCGGCTTGATCGAGCGCCAGGCGAAGCCGATGCGCGCCGGCTCCGAGCTTGGTGCAGGCCGTGTGCAGCGTACCGCGCAGCTCGACCTCATCGTAGGAAAATCCGAAATAGCGGGCCGACCCTGCCAGCCGTGCCAGATGCCGTTCAAGATGGCGGCATCCTTCGGTGCGGGTCGCGTACATGGTTTCGAACAGCTCGAATTCATGGCCCAGGCCAGTCAAGAAACGCGCCTTCAGCCGGCACTCGGCATATTCGTCGGCCGCGTCGCTGTCGAACACGATGCCGGCGCCCACGCCCATCTCTCCCTTGCGCACACCGCCATCGGGCGCCGTCAGCGCCAGCGTGCGGATCGGTACCGACAGGCAGAAATCGCCGACAGTAGCATTCGCGTCCGCGCCGACCGGATCGAACCAGCCGATCGCGCCCGTGTAGATGCCGCGCGGCGCCGGCTCCAGTTCGCGAATGATTTCCATGGTGCGGCGCTTGGGCGCGCCGGTGATCGAGCCGCACGGGTAGAGCGCCTGAAAAATGTCGGCCAGGCTGGCGTCGGGGCGCAAGGTGGCGCGCACGGTCGAGGTCATTTGCAGCACGCTGCCGTAGCGCTGCACCTGAAACAGCGCGGGAACGCTGACCGAGCCGACCTCGGCGATGCGCCCCAGGTCGTTGCGCAGCAGGTCGACGATCATCAGATTCTCGGCCCGGTTTTTCGGATCCGCCGCGAGCGCGCCGGCGCGCCGTTCGTTTTCCGCGACCTGATCGGGCGCTGCGGCGGGCGCCGTGCCTTTCATCGGGCGCGCGATCAATTCGCGCTGCGCATGGCGCACGAATAGTTCGGGCGAGAGCGAGAGCAGCGCCGTGCCATCGTCTTGCAGCACCAGCGCGCCATACGGCACCGGCTGGCGTGCCCGCAAGCGCGCGTACAACGCAAACACGGAACCGAAGGCGTCGAAATGCAGCCGGTAGGTGTAGTTCACCTGATAGGTATCGCCCGCTTCAAGGTAGTGGTGGATGCGCGCCAACGCGCCTTCGAACTCGGCTTGATCGACATTGGCGCGGACCCGCGCGATTCCGGCGGGCGTGGCGTCAGACGGCGTCTGGGCCGCCAGCCAGGCGCTCACTTGCGGCTGCGTCAGGTGTTGGCATTGCTCGAACAGCAGCACCTGGGCCAGCGCCGGGCCGGCGCTGGTGCCGTGCTCAAGGCCGAGCAGGTGCCCGCCCAACTCGTAACTGAGCAGGCAGACGGCGTGCAAGCCGCGCTGCAACGCCTGCTGCATGTCCTCCAGCAGGCGCGGCCAGGTCGCGCCGTCGTGGCATGCCAGCGTGCCCGCGTGGCCCGTGTACAGGCGCGAGCGGGCCTCTGCCGGATCGGCAGCGCTGGCGTCGTCAAGGAGCGCGAAGCACGGGTTCATGAAGGTGACCTTCGGGTCAGTGGGCCAAGCGGATTTTTACGACTAACAGAATTACGCTAACAGAAAAGAAATTTGCAGCGATGCACCGTCCAGCGGGTTCTGGCGGAAACCGCTCTTGGCGTAACGGTGCCAGCGGCCCACCACATAACTGGCCAGCAGGCTGGCGCGCGCGGCCACGTCGGCTTCCTGGCCGCTGCCTTGCGTGACGGCCACGCGCAACGCCTGTTTGAGCGCCAATTCCACTTTCTCGTAAAACTGGTTCATGCGCAGTTGCAGGCGCTCGTCTTCATTGACCAGGGCATCGCCGATCAGTACCCGCGTCATGCCCGGATTGTTGCTGGCGAAGCCGAGCAGCATGCTGATGATCGCGTGCGTCTGCGCCATGCCGTCGCTGTCGCTGTCGGCAATCTGGTTGATCAACCCGAACACGGACGATTCGATGAAATCGATCAAGCCCTCGAACATCTGCGCCTTGCTCGCGAAATGGCGATACAGCGCGGCCTCGGACACCTCGAGTCGCGCGGCCAGCGCCGCCGTGGTGATTTTTTCGCCCTTGGGCTGCTCCAGCATGGTGGCCAGGGCTTGCAGGATTTGCAGCTTGCGCTGCCCCGGTTTGATGCTTGCCATGAGATCTCGTCCAGGTAAGGTGGGCAATGCCCTTGCTGCCGGCATTGCAGGTAGTCGAGGCGAGCGGGTAGTTGCAAGATCGATTTTACCTGACTTGCACGGGCCGCCTCGGTGGTG
>JANPCW010000691.1:0-7249 GCA_031431155.1 Janthinobacterium sp.
CATCGATCGAAAATGGACCCAGCATCGCCAGCCCGGCGAGCAGCATGGCAAGGCCGGTGCTGCCGAGGATCACCACCTTGCTCGGCGCCGCTGGTGGAATCGGGCGCGCCGGAGTTGGCTGCTTGGCCGGGAGTTCTGAAGGATCGGATGGGAGCATTTTAGTGTTGCCACTCTTGGTGAGAGTCTTCTCTTCGGTAGGGCGGAAAAGCGAAGCGAATTGCGAATGCAATTCGGGCACCGGGAAAATTCATTCGCCGCCTTCCGCCAAGGGCGTAGCGTTACGGCGGATAACGCTACGCTCATCCGCCCTACCTAGATCTGCCTCAAACGGTTTTGGGCTTGGCTTCTTCGCGCCGGTTGTAACCTGCCACCATGTCGAAGCGGAACAGGCGGCATTCGAGCGCGCCGTTGAAGAACGGTGTCTTGCGCGCTTCCTTTAGCCGCAGCAGGCGCGGCAAGCCCAGGTCGGCCGTAAACAGGAACGCGGTCCAGCCGGGAAAGCGTTGCTTCAAGGTGGTCCCGAGCGCGGAATAGAAGGCGACCGACATGTCGTCCTCCGGCATGCTGCTGTCGCCGCGCACGCCAATCCGTTCGCCATACGGCGGGTTGGTCAGCAAGATGCCAGGCAGCTCGCTTGGCGGCTTCACTTCCTGCGCCTCGATCTGCTTGAGCGGCACCTCGAACAAGATGCCGGCGCAGCGCAGGTTATGGCGCGTCATCTCCACCATGTCGCCCGAAATGTCGCTGCCGAAAATGGTCGGCGCGGCTGGCGCGGGATTGGGCTTGACCGCATCTTTCAGCGCCTGCCATGGGGCCGGCTGGAAGCCGTTGAACTTTTCGAAAGCGAAATCGCGCCGTCCGCCCGACGCAATCCCGGCCACCATTTGCGCCGCTTCGATCAGGATCGTGCCGGAGCCGCACATCGGATCGAACAGCACCGTGCCCGGCTTCCAGCCGGCCACCCGCAACAGCCCGGCGGCCAGGTTTTCGCGCAGCGGCGCGTCGCCCGTTTCTTCGCGCCAGCCGCGCTTGAACAGCGCTTCGCCCGAGGTGTCGAGATACAGCGTGAAGCTGCGCGCGTCGAGAAAGCCGACGATGCGCATGTCAGGCGTCTTGGTGTTGACCGATGGACGCTCGCCGCACTGGTCGCGGAAGCGGTCGCAAATGGCATCCTTGATCTTGAGGGTCGCAAATTCGAGGCTGCGCAATGGAGACTTGACAGCCGTGACGTCAACCCGGATCGTGTGATCGACGCCGAACCAGTCTTCCCACGGCTGGGCCAGGGCCAGGTCGTAGATGTCGTTTTCGTTCTGGTAGCCGGCGTGCGCCATGCGCATCAGCACGCGCGAGGCGATGCGCGAATGCAGGTTGACGCGGTAAGCGTCGATCAGCTCGCCCGAGCAATGCACGCCGCCGGGTACCTGGTTGTGGACCTTGAAGGTCGAACTTTGCTGGGCGATCTCGCCCAGCTCTTCAGCTAATGCTGCTTCCATGCCGCGCGGGCAAGGACAAAAATATGAAGCCATGGTGTACCCTTTATCCGTAGAAAATCACTATTTCAGGAGCGCGCGTTCGACGAAATCGAGCCGGTCCTGTCCCCAAAATCCTTCGCCATCGACCACATACCAGGGCACGCCAAACACGTTGGCGGCGATGGCGTCATCGGTATTGCGCTCATACTCGGCCTGCACGCTGGCCGTATGCGAGGCCTTGAGCAGCAGCTGTCCGTCGAGCGCACAGCTGTTGGCGATCTGCGCCAGCGTGTCGTCGTCGCCGATATTTTTCTCCTCGGCCCATAGTGCGCCCATCAATGCGCCCGACAATTGAAGCGCCACCTCGCCGCCCAACGCCAGCCGGGTCGCGATGATCAAGCGCGCCGCCGGATCGCCCGAGACCGGGAAAAACTTGGGCGCAACATTGAGCGGCAGTCCGAGGTGCTCGGACCAGCGTGCCAGCTCCAGCAAGCGATAGGCTTGGCGCTGCGGCGCCCGTTTGGCCAGCGGCAAGCCGCCCGACAGGCTGAACACTTTGCCCAGATCAAACGGCTTGAGCTCGACTTGCGCGCCAGCGCGCCCGGCCAGCGCGACCAGGCGCGCATGCCCAAGATACGCCCATGGCGACTGGGGCGAGAAAAAATATTGGCAGACTTTGCTCATCAGCGCCCCGTTCAGAACGGCTTGACGACGACCAGCACCACGATGATCAGCAGCAGGATCACCGGCGCTTCATTGAACCAGCGAAACCAGACGTGGCTGCGCTGGTTGGCACCCTTCTCGAATTTCTTGAGGACCGAACCGCACGCGTGGTGGTAACCGAGCGTGACCGCAACAAACGTCAGTTTCGCGTGCATCCAGGCCGGCAGCTTGATGCCGTCAGGACTGGTTCCATAGTACATCCACAACAATACCAGGCCGGAAACGATGGCCACCACCGCCACCAGGGTCATGAAACGATACAGCTTGCGCGCCATTAGCAGCAGCCGTTCGGTGGCCACCGTCGCGGTTTCCATCGCCAGGTTGACGAAGATGCGCGGCAGGTAAAACAGCCCGGCGAACCAGGAAGTGACGAGAACGATGTGCAGCGCTTTAATCCAGAGCATGTATTTCCTTTTTGTTGTTGCTTTTTTAGTTCGTAGGGCGGATGAGCGAAGCGTTATCCGCCGGAAGGGATGATCACCACAATTTAGACGTATGCACTAGCTGCGCACTTCGCCGTGCCCGAACACGACGTACTTCAGCGACGTCAACCCGTCGAGTCCAACCGGGCCGCGCGCGTGCAGCTTGTCGTTCGAAATGCCGATCTCGGCGCCCAGGCCGTACTCGAAGCCGTCGGCAAACCGGGTTGATGCATTCACCATCACCGAAGCCGAATCGACCTCGCGCAAGAAGCGCAGTGCGTCACTATAGTCTTCGGTGACGATCGCATCGGTGTGCTTGGACGAAAACGTGTTGATGTGATCGATCGCTTCGTCGATCCCGGCCACCACCTTGACCGCCAGGATAGGGGCCAGGTATTCGGTGCTCCAGTCATCGATGGTCGCTGCGGCCAGGTGCGGGTAGCCGGCCAGGATTGCGTGCGCCTCGGGGTCGGCGCGCAACTCGACTTCGCGGCTCGCGTACAGCGTGGCTAGTTGCGCCAGGATTTGGGCGGCGACTGGGCGCGCCACCAGCAGCGTTTCCATCGTATTGCAAGTGCCGTAGCGGTGGGTCTTGGCGTTGAATGCGATCCGTGCGGCCTTCTCAAGGTCGGCCTTGGCGTCGATGTAGACGTGGCAGATGCCATCGAGGTGCTTGATCATCGGAACCGTGGATTCGCGCATCAGGCGCTCGATCAGCCCCTTGCCGCCGCGCGGCACGATCACGTCCACGTACTGCGGCATCGTGATCAGCGCGCCTACCGCGGCCCGATCGGTGGTGTCGATGACTTGCACGGCATCCTGCGGCAAGCCGGCGCCGGCCAGCCCCTCGCTCACCAGTTTGGCCAGCGCCCGGTTGCAATGGATCGCCTCCGAGCCGCCGCGCAGGATGGTGGCGTTGCCGCTCTTGATGCACAGCCCGGCCGCATCGACCGTCACGTTGGGGCGCGCCTCGTAGATGATGCCGATCACGCCCAGCGGCACGCGCATCTGCCCCACCTGGATCCCGCTCGGGCGCATTTTCATGTTCGAGATTTCACCGATCGGGTCGGGCAGCGCGACGATTTGCTTCAAGCCCTCGACCATGGTCGCGATTGCCGCGTCCGACAGGGTGAGCCGGTCAAGCAGCGCCGGTGCCAGCCCGGCGCCGCGCGCCGCGTCCAGATCCATCCGGTTGGCCGCACGCAGGGCATCGGCGTCGCGTACGATCGCGTCCGCGATCAGCGACAGCGCCCGGTTCTTGGTCGCACTGTTGGCCCTGGCCATCGCACGCGATGCGACCCGCGCGCGTTGGCCTACCTGTTCCATGTAGCTTGTGATGTCGATCTTCACCGCATTGTTCATGATATTCATCCCTGCGCCACTTTGAGCGCCAGTTGCAGCATTGCGTCCCACGCATCGCCCGCATGGTTCTTTGCGCGCAGGCCCTTGATCATCTTGTCGACTTGCGCCGCTTCCCGCATTGCCGCCTCAAGAGTCGACAAGGAAATCCGGCGCAGCGCAGGTTCCATCATGCGTTCGCGCGGGCCCCAGATCCGGTATTCCTTCAGCAGCACACCGAGCGGGCGGCCCTGCGCCATACCGGACTTCAGTTTCAACAGCGTGCGAATCTCTTCGGCCACCGCCCACAGTACCAGCGGCAGCGCCTCGCCCTCGCCTTTCAAGCCTTCCAGCATGCGCACCAGGCGCGCCGGGTCGCCCGCCAGCATGGCCTCGGAGAGCTTGAACACGTCGTAACGCGCCACGTTGAGCACGGCGTCGTGCACCTGTTCGAAACTGAGCTTGCCCGGTTCGTGCAGCAAGCCCAGTTTCAAGATTTCCTGGTGCGCGGCCAGCAAATTGCCTTCGACCCGGTCGGCGATGAATTCGATGCTCGGGCGCTCGGCGCTCTGGCCTTGCGCGGCCAGCCGATTGCCTATCCAGCCCGGTAATTGGGCCCGCTCGACGGGCGCAATCTCGATGAAGACTGCCGCCTGTTGCAAGCTGGCGACCCAGGCCGCCTTTTGCGTGGCCCAGTCCAGTTTAGGCAGCGTGATCAGGGTCAGATTGTCCGGGCTCAGGTTCTTGGCGTAGCTTTGCAGCGCAGCGCCGCCATCCTTGCCCGGCTTGCCGGTCGGGATCCGCAGCTCGATCAGCTTCTTGTCTCCAAACAGGGACAGGGCCGAATTGGCCGCCAGCAGCTCGCCCCATTTGAAGCTGCGCTCGACGCTGAGCACCTCACGCTCGGAATAGCCTTGGGCGCGGGCGGCGCGGCGAATCTTGTCGGCCGCTTCCAGCGCCAGCAAGTGCTCATCGCTGGTGATCACATACAGTTGCGCCAGCGATTTCGTCAAATGAGCGTCCAGCGCTTCGGCCCGCAGTTGCATGGTGGCGTCCTACGATTTGAGCGGCTTGATCGCTGCCAGGCGGCGCATGATCTGCTGCACCAGATCGGTTTGCATATCGCGGTACAGCAGCGTTTCTTCGCCTTCCTTGGCCAGCAACTGCGTTTCATTAAAGCTGACGCTGCGCTTCAGGCTGATCTCGGTCGGCCCCAGCAATTCTGCGCTCTTGCTATCGCGAACCCGGAACACCAGCGTGTACGTGAGCAGGTATTCGCGCACCCGGCCCTGGTTGTTCAAGGACAGGATGGACTTGCCGCGGTTCTCCGAGAGCACGTCGAGCACCGCTTCGGCGCCCTTTGCGTCGGGCAGAACCTGGGTCGAGCCAATGGCACGTACATTGCGCTTGAGCTCATTTCCCAGCGGCGAGGTTTCCGCGAAGCCGAGGTAGACCGAATTGAACGGCAGATTGTATTGGCCGCCCGATCCGCGCAAATGAAAGCCGCAGGCCGACAGCGTCAGCGCCAACAGCAGCATGGCACCGGCAACGCGGCCGCGCCGCTTGAGGAGGGTTGTGATCGCACTCATCATTTACACCACGATGCTGATCAATTTGCCGGGCACGACAATGACCTTCTTGGGCGGCGTGACGAGGTATTTTTGCACGCTCTCGCAGGCCAGCGCCTGCGCCTCGATGGCTGCCTTGTCGGCATCCTTGGCCACTGTAATGGCGCCGCGCAGTTTGCCGTTCACCTGGATCATCATCTCGATCTCAGCCAGCTCCAGCGCCTTGAGGTCAACCTGCGGCCACGGCGCGTTGAGAATATCGCCATGTACCTTGGCGTAGCCCAGCTGTTCCCACAACACGTGCGTGATATGCGGTGCAACCGGGTTCAGCACGCGCAGGAAAATCGACCACGCTTCGGTCACCAGCGCGGCCGAGGCTGCACTCTCGTCGAGCTTGCTTGACTCTAGAGTGTTGAGCATCTTCATGCAGGCCGACACCACGGTGTTGTATTGGATCCGCTTCAAGTCGTAGTCGGCTTGCTGCAAGATCTTGTGGATTTCGCGGCGCAGGGTTTTGTGCGCTTCGCTGCTGCCAGCTGAGTTGGAAGATGAGGTGCCCAATGGTGACGACGCCAAGCTCATCGCAATCCGTGGCACCTGCGCGTAGCCATAGGCCCACACGCGGCGCAGGAAGCGGTTCGCGCCTTCGACGCCGCTGCCGGACCATTCCAGCGTCTGCTCGGGCGGCGATGCAAACATCGTAAACAGGCGCGCAGTGTCGGCGCCGTATTGCTCGATCTGGGCTTGCGGATCGATCCCGTTATTCTTGGATTTCGCCATCTTCTCGATGCCGCCGATCTGCACCGGCAATCCGTCGGCCGCCAGCTTGGCGCCCTTCGGACGGCCCTTGTCGTCCAGCGTCAATTCGACCTCGGCCGGGTTGTACCAGGTCTTCCTGCCGGCCGCATCGTCACGGTAGTAAGTCTCGTTGAGCACCATGCCTTGGGTGAGCAGATTCACGAACGGCTCGTCGAACTTGAGCATGCCAAAGTCGCGCATCACCTTGGTCCAGAAGCGCGCATACAGCAAGTGCATGACGGCGTGCTCGATGCCGCCGATGTACTGGTCCATCGGCATCCAGTAATCGTTGCGCGCATCGACCATTGCGTCGCTGACGCCGGGCGAGCAATAACGCATGTAGTACCATGACGAATCGACGAAGGTATCCATGGTGTCGGTTTCGCGGCGCGCAGGCTTGCCGCAGGTCGGGCACTCGCATTGCAGGAATTTCTCGTGCTTGTTGAGTGGATTGCCGGTGCCGTCCGGTACACAATCTTCCGGCAACACCACCGGCAAGTCCTTCTCGGGCACCGGCACGATGCCGCAGTCCGGGCAGTGGATGATCGGGATCGGCGTGCCCCAATAACGCTGGCGCGAAATGCCCCAGTCGCGCAGGCGGTAGGTGATCTTCTTCTCGCCCAGTCCGGCTGCCGCCAGATCGGCCGCGATCGCCTCGACGGCAGCCGTGAAATGCATGCCATCGTATTTGCCGGACGCGATATTGAAGCCCTGCTCCTTGTCGGCATACCATTCCTGCCAGGCGTCGGTGCTAAATTGCTTGCCGTCCTGCGCGATCACTTGCTTGATCGGCAGCTGGTATTTTTTGGCGAACGCGAAGTCGCGCTCATCGTGCGCCGGCACGCCCATCACGGCCCCGTCGCCATAGGTGATCAGGACGTAGTTGCCGACCCAGACTTCAACTTGCGCGCCGCTCAAGGGATGGGTC
>JANPCW010000692.1:0-3088 GCA_031431155.1 Janthinobacterium sp.
CAGCGACAGCTCCGCATCGCTGCGCTGCCCACGTTCGCCGCGCGTCGCCAGCCGGCGCGTTCCGTTTAGGATTATCCGATGCCTGCCCACAGCCACCAGCCGCGCTTTCGCACCGGACCGGTTTTAGGTGGAAAACCGGCCAAGATAGTTGTCGTCTACCGACCGGCCAAGATAATTGTCGCCCGACAATCCATGAATCTGTTTACATGGGGCCATAGTGCCTATCTGGCTAAGACAGCGGTGAAGTCGTACGAAATCTAAAAGCCATGGCTTGGCTGGCTAATTGCCTGCGCCAGGAAGCGCTTTTCGGCATGGGGATCCTGCAGGTACAGCAGTTGTCCTGCCATCACGTCGTAGACGGGGATGTCGCCCGTGGGGTAGGCGCATAAGCAGTGTTTCACCGTGCCGTCATTCTGAAGCACGTCGATATTTGCGACCGAGCCCGTGCGTATGCGATAGCGGTCCCCACTAATGCCGCCCGTCACATGGAAGTGTCCGTGCACTTCGAACTCTTGACGCTGCTCCGAATCCAACAAGCTTAGCAATAGCGCGTGCGCCTTATGCGTGGCACGGCGCTTGTTGCGTATCGCCTGCTGCGCCAGATCACGTTTGCGTTGCGCCTCCCACATCCATTTCCAGCACCGCGCGCGGAACCGCCGCCATTGTCGGCGGGCTGCGTGCAAAAGCTGCAGGTCGAGGCGCCAAGATGCGCTACCGCCCCCGCCCCGAGCTATTCCCGGGTCGGCGGCGTCTGTTGCATCATCATGGGCAATGTACCGGCACAGGGCCTGCCATGCCCGGTCCCACCCGGGCATATCAGCCCCCGACGATGCGCGGCACCATGACCAGTTCTTCCATGGTCGGATCAAACGTCTTGATCGCGTGCTTGGCTTCCATTTTATTCATGGAGCCAAACGCGGCGTACCCTTGTTTCACCAAACGGTCGAAAGTTGCCTGCGCGGCCGCGATTTCTTCCACCTTGCTCGTGGTCCACTTCAACTGTTGGTGACCAGAGGCGTCCATGATATTCATTTCGCCGATCGCTGCTACCAGTTGCTTTTCCATCATTCTCCTCCTATAACGTTTCCCAAACCGACGCGCACTGATTCTGGTTGCGCATGGTGCTGCATGGCCGTGCCCCAGACAGTGCACGCTTCCCCGAATGCCGATACTTGTCAGGTGCCCATATCGGTCCAATGCGCGCGCTGTGTTCGCCGCACGCTGCTTTTTATGTAGACATTAGCGCGCCAAACAAGATCGGGCTTAGCTGGAAAACTGTGATCTACATCAACAATTGAAGCGCGGGTGGCCCAGCGTTGGAAGCGTTTTCCGAGATCCTTTCCGCCGTGGCGTGCTCTGGAGAAAAGTGAAGGGGCACAACTATCTGATTCGCACGACCACGCGAGCAACCCAGAAAAGCCTCGGTCCGGAGTCGCCGAAAACAACCGCCATCTATGAGAAATTTACGGCTGGGAAAAGGCAAGTTGAGGAGAGGCGGCAAGGGCTGCGCAAAGCACTTGAGATGAACCAGCGCTTGAATAGAGCGCTATTTGTCAGGAGGATGGACGACAAAATCATCGACATCCTGAATGGCCTTCATGCAGCGGGGCTTGAAGATAATTTTACGGTGGTCGAAACGAACGCCCTATACGCGTACGAAACTGCCGCAGGCGTTCGCATCGAGGAGCGCCACCTTGCGACCAATGACCGAGACCTGCTCTGGGACAACCGCCGCCGGTTGAGCCTGGCAATCAAAGAAGGGCCGCTTGAACGTCGACTCATCGGACTTTTGAAGAAAATTGACAAGAGCTTCGAGCTGCTACCAGGTCAACTTTATACCGCCGTAAACAAAGATGGATATGAAGTCGACATCATTGGCCGGGTGGGGGCCGGCAGCGACAAGGAACCGGGTCAGGTTACCGGGCATGAGGATGACTTTTGGGCAGTCACGGGACGCAATGCAGACTGGGTTTTGAGCGCGCCAAAATTCAAAGAAATTGTTGTGGGAGCGAATGGTCGTATGGCAAGAATGGTCACGGTCGACCCGCGCGCTTTTGCGCTTTTCAAGTTGTGGATGATGCAGGATAAAAAACGGGACCCCTTAAAGCGGACCAGGGATGGGAATCAAGCCAAGGTCGTCATTGGCCTCATCAACGAGCGCCTGCCGCAGCTCAGTTTCGACGACATCAAAGTATTCCCGGCTGAAGTCCATAGCTTGCGTTCAGCTGCTATACGATAGCTACTTTGGCACGCAAGCCTTGAATTGACATGGCGATCGCCCCATCGCCACCACCAAGGGCAAGGGCATTGGGGCGCCAGTTACCAATGACGGCCGCAGCATGACTGTCTCGGCGCAGCCCGCGGTTTCCTCCCCCGCGGCCTGTCCGACGTCGGCCCGGCAAATTCACGCACATCAGCGAGGGTCTGCGGTCGCGGGCCGACAAAAAAATTTGCTCCAAATCATCGAGGTGGCGCGACAGCACGGATTCCACCAGTGCCGCCGGGACCGGCTTTTCGCCCGGCTGGTAGCTGCTTCGATTGCCAACGGGATGGCCGGCCAGGATGACCGACATCCGGCCACCGACGACCTCCACGACCTCCACGACCTCCATCAGATGCTTGAGGCCGATGGGCGTGTGGCCGTTCAGGTCGTGCGGTTTCGTACTGCGATAGATTAGGATTTGCAGGCTGATGGCGTGGGAGCGGATCAGCGTCTACGACGGTGGATGGTGCGAATGGAGCGTGGACTCGGGCAATCCGGTCACGTGTCGGAGCGCCTTGACGGGTGCCGCCTGATGCGATTACCTCAAGGGCACTTTTTCAAACTGAGATAATAGACCATCGCCCCACTTCGGGCGGCATCGGCAGTGTCCAGGGACGCTATTGCCTCGCCGGCCGTTCGGTCGCCAGCGAGCTTGAGTGTGATGCCAACATTGAGCATGGCGGCAGTTCCACACCCGACGCGTTTCATCTGTCCCGCACCGATGGTTTCGGTAAAGAAATAGTCGCCTTCACGTGCGCCTTTTATTGTGCGCTTGAAAACGCGACCATGTTGGTTGCCGTGCGGCCCCAAAAAATATTGAACGTC
>JANPCW010000693.1:0-8087 GCA_031431155.1 Janthinobacterium sp.
GATGATGATGGTGTCGTAGTTTTTCAGGAGCGGATCGGTCTGCGTCTCGGCCAGCAAGATACCATCGGTCATCAGCTTGACCGACGCGCCGCGCGTGAGCGTATCGGCGAAGCGCACCTTGAAGCCGACGTGTTCGCCCAATGGCGAGCCCAGTTCCTGCGCAATCCGTTTAGCGGTCGATGAGGCGGCGATGCGGCGCGGCTGGGTGTGGCCGATCAAGCCTGTTTGCCCGCGCCCCAGCTCCAGGCAAATCTTGGGCAGCTGGGTGGTCTTGCCCGAGCCCGTTTCGCCGCACACGATGATCACCTGGTTGGCCAGAATGGCGGCGGCGATGTCGGCGCCGCCCCGAGACCGGCAAATCCTCGGGGAATGTGATCGGCGGCAAAGGATTACGGAAACGGACCGCATCGGCTGGTGCAACGGCCACCTTGCGCCCGCCCGCTGCCGGGTCGCGCGGTGTGCGGGCCGGTTGCGCGGGCCGGGGGCGCGCGGGCGCGCCAGCGGCCTTGTCAGCGGCTAAATTCGGGTGCGGGGATGGGGGCAAAGGCTTATTACGTGCTTCAGGCATTGTTTTTGTGTGTGTATTTAGGCGCGGACATCGCGCAGCGAATTATAATGCTGTTGATGGAAAACCCTACCCAATTCGTCCAATGGCTGCGCTCAGTTGCGCCCTACATCCACGCCTTCAGCGGCAAGACCTTCGTGGTCGCCTTTCCCGGTGAGCTTGTCACGGCCGGCGCGCTATCCGTGCTGGCCCAGGATCTGTAGCTGTTGCATGCGCTCTGCATCAAGGTCGTGATTGTCCACGGTTCGCGCCCGCAGGTGGCCGAACATCTGGCATTGCGCAATGTCGAAGGCCGTTTTCATAACGGTCTTCGCATCACCGACATCGCCGCGCTCGAATGCGCCAAGGAAGCGGCCGGCGAATTGCGGCTCGATATCGAAGCCGCGTTCAGCCAGGGCTTGCCCAATACGCCGATGGCGCATGCGGCGATCCGCATCATCTCGGGCAATTTCGTGACGGCCCGCCCGCTCGGCGTGATCGACGGGGTCGACCTTGAGCTAACTGGCGTGGCGCGCAAGATCGCTTCCGAAACGATACACCCGATCCTGGCAACCGGCGGCCTGGTGCTGCTCTCGCCGCTCGGGTTCTCGCCGACCGGCGAAGCGTTCAACCTGACCATGGAAGATGTCGCCGTCTCGGCCGCCATCGCCCTGCACGCCGACAAACTGGTGTTCATCAGCGAAACGCCGATGATGCAGGACGCCGCCGGCATCGATATCCGCGAACTGTCGTCGCACCAGGCCCAAGCCGTGCTGCAAGCCGGGTTCCTGCCGCCCGACTCCGCGTTTTATCTGGAACATGCAATCAAGGCCTGCAACAGCGGCGTGCCGCGCTCCCACATCGTGCCGTTTGCGATGGACGGTTCGGCCCTGCTCGAGTTGTTCACCCACGATGGCGTGGGCACCATGATCAGCCACGACAACCTGGAAAGCCTGCGCCAGGCCACCATCGAAGACGTTGGCGGCATCATCAAGCTGATCGAGCCGCTGGAGGCGGACGGCACCCTGGTCAAGCGCGGGCGCGAACTGATCGAGCGCGAGATCGATTATTTCTCGGTCATCGAGCACGATGGCGTGATCTTCGGTTGCGCCGCGCTGTATCCATTCGCGGCCCAGAAGATGGCGGAAATGGCGTGCCTGACCGTCAACCCGGACGTGCAGGCGCAAGGCGACGGGGAACGGATCCTCAAGCACATGGAAAACCGTGCGCGCGCGGCCGGCTTTACCAAGCTGTTCGTGTTGACCACCCGCACCGCGCACTGGTTCCAGAAGCGCGGCTTTGTCCATGCGACGGTCGACGCGCTGCCGAGAGACCGCCAGCACATGTATAACTGGCAGCGCAAATCCCAAGTCTTGATTAAGACTTTATAATTCCACTTTACCTCACATTTCCGCGCTTAGGAGCACAGATGGCCCGCACGATCCATTGCATCAAATTGAACAAAGAAGCCGAAGGCCTCGATTTCCCGCCCTACCCTGGCGAACTAGGCAAGAAAATTTACGAGTCGGTGTCGAAAGAAGCCTGGGCTGCCTGGCTCAAGCATCAAACCATGCTGGTCAATGAGAACCGCCTGAATCTGGCCGATGCGCGGGCCCGCAAATATCTGGCGACGCAGATGGAAAAGCATTTCTTCGGCGATGGCGCCGATGCGGCCGTCGGCTATACCCCGCCATCGGAATAAGAGATGCCAATCGTCGCCATCGCGGCGCCGATTGACGGTAGTAAGCGCTCGCTTACCATGACTTTACCGCATCGGTTTGCACTGGCGTAGTTCGCATTTCGCCAGGAATACCTTGCCATTGTCGCAGACCATGCGATACACCTCGACCGGTCCCGGCGAGGTGACCAGACCGGCGCCCATGCCGCCGACGCATGCTTGCTTCTTCGCCAATTTTTCTACTGTGGCCGATGACCTGCCCGCGCGAAACGCAAGCTTTTCGATCACCACGCCGTCGCTCGTGACCTGGGGTGTGCCATCGCTTGCCAGTTGCGCGGCACGCGGCTTGGCGGGTGCGGCGGCCCTTGCCTGCTCCTCGGCGCAGGTGGCGCACGAGCGCAACCCGGAACATCCATTTAACAACAAGCCGGCCAACAATATCACTAGCATTCTCTGCATATTTTCGCTCACTGGTGGTTCACTACACGATGAATCAGTCGGAACAACACTAGAATTTGAGCGTCTTGACGCCGTCGGCCGTGCCGAGCAGGCAAACGTTGGCGCCGCGCAGGGCGAACAAGCCCACTGCCACCACGCCGGGGATTTGATTGATTTCCTGTTCCAGGCCGACCGGATCGACGATCTTCAAACCGGCAACATCGATGATCATACCGCCGTTATCGGTGATGAATGCCTGCTCGCTGCCAGGCGCCAGTCGCAGGCGCGGCTGGCCGCCCAGCGCAACGAGCTTGCGCATCACGAGCGCGCGCGCCATCGGCAACACTTCAACCGGCAACGGGAATTTGCCCAGCACTTCGACCAGCTTGGAGCCATCGGCGATGCAGACGAATTGCGCGGCGACGGCCGCCACGATTTTTTCGCGCGTCAATGCCGCGCCGCCGCCCTTGATCATCGCGCCGCTGGCCGTGATTTCGTCCGCGCCATCGACATAGACCGCAATCGAGGCCACATCGTTTAAATCGAACACGGCGATGCCATTAGCCGACAGGCGCGCGGCCGTCGCCTCCGAGGACGCCACCGCGCCCTTGATGCGGTGCTTGATCTTGGCAAGTTCATCGATGAAGAAATTGGCGGTCGAGCCGGTGCCGACCCCGATCACTTCGCCATCGACAACATAGTCAATGGCGGCGCGGGCAACCGCTTGTTTGAGTTCGTCTTGGGTCATGATAGGAGGGAAAGTAGGAATGCCGATATTTTAGCGGATAGGCTTGCGCGGCAGAGTCGTTCAAACCCAATTAGTGCCAAAATTCATTTCCATGTGGCGTTTAATCCGGAAAAACGCGACACCGGGCCGCCAATTTACATAAGAATTGAGAGAAAAATATGAGAAAATGAAAATAACATGCAAAAGAGCAAGGAAAAATAAAATGACTGAAACAAAAACCGTACTCGTTGTCGATGACAGCCGGGTCTCGCGTCTGATCGCGCGCCAATACATTCTCAGCAAGCACGCCGACTGGACCGTGGAAGAGGCCGCGACCGGCGAAGAAGCGCTGCAAAAAGTGAACACCACTGTACCATTCCTGATTCTGCTCGACGTCAACATGCCCGGCATGGGCGGCATGGCCGCGGCCGAACAATTGCGCGTGGCCTGCCCAAGCGCACACGTATCCTTGATCACCGCCAACGTTCAGAACGCTACCCGCAGCCGCGCCAATGCACTTGGCATCGGTTTCATTGAAAAGCCGATCACGGAAGCCCGCATCCACCAGTTGATTTCCGCCTTGGAGTAAGCGTGCTCAAGCTCAGCGAACTCCAGCATGATGCCCTGGTAGAGATTTTCAATATCGGGGTCGGCCACGCCGCAGCGGCGATGGGTGCGATCGTGAACGAAGAAGTCACGATGTCGGTGCCGTCGATCAGCTTTCTAAACCGCGCCGAGGCGGCGCAACTGCTGGGCAACAAGGATGGCAAGCGCATCTGCGGCGTGAGCCAGCATTACGAAGGTGCATTCACGACCGAAGCGATCCTCATGTTTCCGGAAGATAAGAGCCTGGAGATTGTGCGCCTGATGGTGGGTGAATCCGTGCCGCTCAAAGAGCTCACGGAAATGGAACAAGAGGCCATGAGCGAGATCGGCAACATCATCCTCAATTCCTGCGTCGGCACCCTCGCCAACATTTTCGAGCAGGAACTGGTGGGCTCCCTGCCGGTCTACCATGTCGGCTCCAGCGAAGAGATCCTGACGGCGTCCGGCCAGGTCGACACCGTGGTGCTGATGCTGCACATCGATTTCATCCTGGAGAAACACCAGATTCACGGGTACGTCGCATTCATTCTTGACATCACTGCATTGAACGACTTGCAAGTGCAGGTTGATCGCTATCTGGCCAAAGCGATGGGCCAGGCGTGACGAAATTGGGTTCTGATGCAAGCAGTTTGGATATAACGCAAAGCGTGCTGGGCGCAGTCAACCTGGGCATCGTCGTACTCGACTGCGCGCGTCGCGTGGTGCTATGGAATTGCTGGATGGAGCAGCACTCCGGCCATGCAACCGATACGGTGCTGGGCAAGGATTTTTTCAAGCTCTTCCCTGACCTGCGCGGCAAGCGCATCGATGCCGCCGTCGACCAGGCGCTGCGCGACAACTTCCCATCCCTGCTGTCGCAAACCTTGCACAAGGCGCCGTTCGCGCTGCACTCAAACTGCGCTGCAGCCGCGCGCGGCGAACGTATGCAGCAGGCCGTGGCGGTTACACCGATTGCCGTCGATGGCGCGCAGCGCCACTGCCTGATCCAGATCAATGACGTGAGCTTTGCGGTGGGGCGCGAAAAGCTGCTGCGCGAACAGGCGCTGGTGCTACGTTCCCAGACCTTCTCGGACGGCCTGACCGGCATCGCCAACCGCCGCCATTTCGACGTGGCAATCGAAAAGGAAGCGCGCCGCGCCAAGCGTGCCAATGCGGAGCTGTCCCTGCTGATGATCGATATCGACAATTTCAAGCCCTACAACGACCAGTACGGACACCAGCAAGGTGACGAATGCCTGATCCAGGTGGCCGCGGCGCTGGCGGCCATGGTGCGCCGTCCGACCGACCTGATGGCGCGCTATGGCGGCGAAGAATTCGCCGCCATCTTGCCCGAAGCCGATGCCGGGCAAGCCTTCAATATGGCCGAATCAATGCGCGAGAAAATAGCGCAACTGGCGATCACCCATGGCGATTCCGGAATGGTCGGCCACGTCACGATCAGCCTCGGCATCGCGACCCAGACGGCGGAACATGCGGTCGACGTCGCGGCCCTGATTGGCGCCGCCGACCGCGCCTTGTATGTCGCCAAACGCTCCGGCCGCAACCGCGTCATCGCGCACGGTCCAAGCCAGATTTAGCGTAACGAAGGCCGCGCAAGCGTAGGCCGCACGCAACGTGCCACCAACTGTCATCAAACCCAAAACCTCTTGTTGTGCCGACGCTTGCCATTGGGAAGGCTCAAAGGCGTGCTGGGGTCGGCCAGAAAGACGCAAAGCACTTCTTCGTAGAGTGCAAGGTCGCGCTCGGATTGGCTGGAGCGCACCGGCCCGGCGCAGTTCAGATATTTCAACGCGAAATAGTCGGCCAACAAGTCTCCCTGCGCCTCCATGTTGAAATCGCTCAACCGCTTGTGCGGATCGAGAACGTAGGCGTAACTCAAACCGATGCGAATGGCGCCGCGCAGCCTGACCGGATAGCCCAACTGGTGCTGCCACACGTGGACCATCTCGTGCATGAACCAGCGCTTATCGTGATTGCTTTCCCGCGAAAAGTCTTCGCAAAAATGGCACGCACCGAAATAAATCTTGCCATTGGGGGCCATCGCCACGCTTTTGCGTTGCAGCCCGAATGGAAGGTAGCCGTGGTTATGCACCCTCACCGTTGAATAATCGATAGCATCGCCAAAAATCTGGCGCGCCATCGCGATTTCGCCTTCGGTGAGCGGCCTGGCGCGTTTCATTGGCGCGCTGTCCGGGAAACCGCACTCATGTTGATCGTTCCCATAAACAAAAAACCGCGCGTTCCAGACCTGACCCCAGGACTAGCGCAGGCCGCTGGCCGCTTTGGCTAGCTCGGTGATGCGGTCCCAGTTGCCGGCCAGGATGGCGTCCTTGGGCGTAAGCCAGGAGCCGCCGACGCAGGCCACATTCTTGCAGGCGAGGAACAGGGAGGCGCTTTCCTGGGAAATGCCGCCAGTCGGGCAAAACACGATGTCGGGCAGCGGGCCGTAGATCGCATTGAGCATGCCAATGCCGCCCGCCGGCACGGCAGGGAACAGTTTGAGTTGACTGAAGCCGGCTTCCCGCGCTGCCATCACTTCGGATGGCGTCATCACGCCTGGCAGCAATGGCAAGCCGCTTTTCTTGGACGCTTCGATCAGTGCCGGCGTCAAGCCGGGCGAGACCCCGAATACTGCGCCGGCATCGCGCGCGGCGGCAAATTCGTGCGGCTGGGTCAGGGTGCCGACGCCGACGATGGCGCCTTCCACTTGGCTCATCGCGCGGATCGCCTCCAGCCCGTGGCTGGTGCGCAAGGTCACTTCGAGCACGCGAATGCCGCCTGCGACCAGCGCACGCGCCAGCGGAACCGCGTGGCTGGGATCGTCGATCGCGATTACCGGGATGACACTCGAGGTGCGCATTATTTCCAGCAGTGTCAAGCTCATGTCGGTGCCTTAATCAGGTTGTCTTCGTCGGAGGTATCGGGTTCGGCTTCGCGCACGGCGGCAATGTCGTGCAGCTTGACGGTAGTCGGGATCGGGGATGGCAGGCCGAAGGTGGTTGCGCCCTCTTCCGCGGCGCTCACCATGGCGCGGAACATGCCGAACAATTCGCGCCCCATGCCGATGTGGTTCGGGGACAGGTCCGTTTGCGCCTGCGCGCGCGCGGCCCACACCTCGGGCGCGACCAGCGCCTCAAGCTTGCCGGTGGTCGCATCGAGCCGGATCAGGTCGCCGTCTTGCACCAGGCCCAAAGGACCGCCGGCCAGGATTTCGGGCGATACGTGGATCGCGGCAGGCACTTTGCCCGAGGCCCCGGACATGCGCCCGTCCGTGACCAACGCCACGCGGTAGCCGGCGTCCTGCAGGTTGGCCAGCGCCGGGGTCAGCGCGTGCAGCTCGGGCATGCCGTTGGCGCGCGGGCCCTGAAAGCGCAACACAGCAATGAAATCGCGCTCGAGTTGACCGGCTTTGTAGGCGTGCATGAACTCTTCCTGGGAGTTAAACACGAGCGCCGTCGCTTGCACGATGCGGTGCTGCGGCTTGACGGCCGAGACTTTCATCACGGCCCGGCCCAGGTTGCCCTTGACCAGAATCATGCCGCCATCCTGTGCGAACGGGGCGCTGGCCGGGCGCAGTACGCTGTCGTCAGCCGTCACGGCTGGCACCGCCCTCCATGTGACGGCTTCACCTTCAAGGAACGGTTCGACGCAATGCGCGCGCAAGCCTTGGCCGAGAATGGTGGTCACGTCCTCGTGCAGCAAGCCCGCGTCCAGCAGTTCGCGAATCACGAATCCGGTGCCGCCGGCGGCGTGGAAGTGGTTGACGTCGGCTTCACCGTTCGGGTAGATCCGGGTCAGCATCGGGATCACCGCCGACAGCTCGTTAAAGTCGTCCCAGTCGATGACGATGCCGGCCGCTTTGGCGATCGCGACCAGGTGCAGGGTGTGGTTGGTCGAGCCGCCGGTGGCGAGCAAACCGACAATTGCGTTGACGATGGTTTTTTCGTCGATCACATGGCCGACCGGAATATACGATGCGCCCTGGGCCGTGATCGCCACGGCGCGCTGGGCCGCTGCCGCAGTCAGGCCGTCGCGCAGCGGCGTGTTCGGCGTGATGAAGGCGGCGCCCGGCAAATGCAGGCCCATCACTTCCA
>JANPCW010000694.1:0-16015 GCA_031431155.1 Janthinobacterium sp.
CCTCGGTGCGCTACCTGGCCGAGTCGCTCGGTTCAAAAGGAATTCGGGCCAACGGCATTTCAGCCGGGCCGATCAAGACCCTGGCCGCCAGCGGCATCAAGGACTTCGGCCGGTTGCTCGGCTTTGCCGCTTCGCATGCGCCGCTGCGGCGCAATATCACGATCGACGAAGTGGGCAATGCGGCCGCCTTTATCCTGTCCGACCTGGCCTCCGGCATTACCGGCGAGATCACCTACGTGGACGGCGGTTTTTCGCACGTGATGGGACTGAACGCGGAAGATTATTGAAGCGATCCCGGGCGCGCACCCGCGCTCGGGATCGCAAGCTCGAATATAACTGTACAGGAAGTGTAAAACTACTGTATAGTTCTGTTTGTGCGCTGCAATATGCTGTTCGCAAGTAGTAAGCAATAAGCGATAGCAATACGGCAGTAGCAGTAATAGTAATTTAGCAGCTTCGCAAGCCTTAGCGCATCCCACGGATGCAGCTAAATAAAGCCCTCCCGCCTTGTGTGTCGCACCTGACACCGTCCCGGCGCAAAGCTTTTGTGCCGAAATTTCTTTCTATTTGAGTCATTTCGTTTTGGTTGGCGTTGCTATATTGCGCTCAGTGCATTTGCATTGGCGCCGATTTATACGAAAGATAATAAATGACTTTTGAAGCTCTTGGCCTCCACACGTCCATCATTAAAGCACTGACCGATGCCGGCTATACCAAACCGACTTCCGTTCAGTCGCAAGCCGTCCCTGCTGCCATCGAAGGCCGCGACCTGCTGGTTTCCTCGCAAACCGGCTCCGGCAAGACCGCCGCATTCATGCTTCCGGCACTCCACAAATTCGCCAGCGCCGAGCAAGCCGGCGGCGCCGGGAAAACGGCAAATCAGGAAATGCAGGCTGCCCGCGCACGCGGCGAACGCCCTCGTTTCAAGGCTGCCCAGCCAAAAATGCTGGTGTTGACGCCGACCCGCGAACTGGCTTTGCAAGTGACCAGCGCAACCGAAAAATACAGCGCCGGCAACCGCAACATCCGCGCCGTCTCGATCCTGGGCGGCATGCCTTACCCAAAACAGATGCAATTGTTGGCCAAGAATCCTGAGATCCTGGTCGCCACCCCTGGCCGTTTGATCGACCATATGGAGTCCGGCAAGATCGACTTCTCGCAACTGGAAATTCTGGTGCTCGACGAAGCCGACCGCATGCTCGACATGGGTTTCATCGACGATATCGAAAAAATCGTTGCTGCCACGCCTGAAGGCCGTCAAACCATGCTGTTCTCGGCCACGCTGGACGGCGTTGTCGGCAACATGGCGCGCCGCATCACCAAGAATCCGCTGGTGATCCAGATCGCCGGCTCGTCGAGCAAGCACGAGAACATCGTTCAGCGCGTTCACTTCGTGGACGACCTGTCGCACAAGAATCGCCTGCTCGACCATCTGCTGCGCGACGAAACGCTCGATCAAGCCGTTGTGTTTACTGCGACCAAGCGCGACGCGGACACCATCGCCGACCGTTTGAACATCGCCGGTTTCTCCGCTGCTGCGCTGCATGGCGACATGCACCAGGGCGCGCGTAACCGCACGCTCGACGGCATGCGCCGCGGCCAAGTCAAAGTGCTGGTGGCAACCGATGTGGCGGCGCGCGGTATCGACGTCCCGACCATCACCCACGTGTTCAACTACGATCTGCCGAAGTTTCCGGAAGACTATGTGCACCGTATCGGCCGTACCGGCCGCGCCGGGCGCAATGGTTTGGCCATTTCCCTGGTCAACCACGCCGAAGGCATGAACGTCAAGCGCATCGAGCGCTTCACCAAGCAGCTGATCCCGGTCAACGTGATCGAAGGCTTCGAGCCAAAGAAAACCGCATCGGCACCCCGTTCAACGGCGCGTCCAGGCAGCTGGAAGCCGGGCGACAACCGTGGCGGCGCCAAGCCGGGCCAACGCACGTTCAGCAAGCCAGGTGCGCCAGCGCGCAGCGAAGGCGGCGGCTACAAGGGCGCGGGCTCGCGTCCGAGCGGTGATAGCACCCGTCGTTCGTACGGCGATCGTTAATCGCGATTGATCGTGCATTGAAAAAACGGCCATCAGAGCAATCCGGTGGCCGTTTTTTTATGCGCTGGGTTACTGTTACCAGGCGCAGGTGCGAAAACCGGCAAAGATGTCGTCCCGTTCCGGCAGGTAGAAATTTCTGAACCTGGCCGATTGGAGTCGCGCCGGCGTGGCGAACGAGGCGCCGCGCAAGACTTGGTGCGTCATGAACCACGGCTTTGAGTACTCGCGGTAGGGATCGGCAGAAAATCCCCGATAGGGTTCAAATGGCGAGGCGGTCCATTCCCACAGGCGCCCCCATTGGAAGCCACCCTGCCCAGATCGGGCTGCATATTCCCATTCCGCCTCCGTCGGCAAGCGCCGGTTGGCCCATGCGCAATAGGCCTGGGCCTCGTATAAATTGACATGCCGGACCGGCTCGGACGCCGCTAGAGTGCATAACTTGCCAAAACGCATGGTGCGCCATTGAGCGCCGTCGCGCTGCCAGTAGCGCGGCGCCGAGCGCTCCTGCTGCATCAACCAGGCGCTGCCGGCAGCGCTCCAGAAGCGGCGGTTCTGGTAGCCACCGTCGCCGACAAAATCGAAGTACTGCGCGTTCGAGATCAACGTGGAGTCGATATTGAATGACGGTACATAGACCGGATGTGCCAGCTTTTCATTGTCGAAAATGAAGCCGTCGCCTGCGGCACTGCCAAGCGTGATGGTGCCGCCCGGATAGGTTATTTCGGTCGGCGCCACGCAGACGGCATCGTCGTGCGTCACCTGCGCCGGGGCCGGCAAGCCCAGCGTTTGCAAGGTGTACAGCAAGGCTTCACCATGCATGTCTTCGTGCGCCAGGGCCAGCCGGTAGGGATACAGGGCCGCGTCGGTACTGGCTTCGCGCGACAATTTATCGAGCGTGCGATCCAGCACCTCGTGGCAATAAGTCTTAAGCGCGCCGGTGCTGGGCAAGTCCAGCGTCCAGCGCGAGCGGTGCGGAACCGTGTTGGAGTCGAACCAGTGGTCGCCGCGGGTCAGCATCGAATGGCTTTGGGCCGCACTCGGGTGGCTCGAGGTTGCCTCGCGCAAAATGAACCATTCGGCAAACCAGGCGATATGGCCCAACTCCCACAGCGGCGGATTGATGATACTCAAATGCGGCACCCGCGCGGCGGCATCCAGCCCGGCTGCCGCAAAGCAATCGAACAGGCTCAGCGTATAATTTCGTGCATGTTGCAGGGCATCAGCGGTCTGTTGTGGCTTGGCATTTCGAAAAGATGTATTGTTTGAACTCATAGACAGATTGTAACGACTTTTGGCTAACTCGCGAGTGAAAGTACCCCACATTTGTATCGTTAGCCCCGCGCTGGCCAACGCCAACAACGGTAACTGGCAAACCGCCAAGCGCTGGGCGCGCTTTTTGCGCGCGCGCTGGCGCGTCACGCTGGCCCCGGCATGGCCCGGCCCCGATTCCGATCACAATCCGGCGAGCGCCGCGCCCGATCTGCTGATTGCACTACACGCGCGCCGCTCGGCCCCATCGCTGGCCGCGTTCGCGCGCGCCTGGCCGAGTCGCCCGACGCTGCTGGTGCTGACCGGCACCGACGTGTACCGCGACATTCATCACGACCGGGAGGCCCAGGCATCGCTCGCGCTCGCCACCCGGATCGTTGTGCTCCAGCCGGGGGCCTTGTTCGAATTGCCCACCCCGCTGCGGGCCAAGGCCGAGGTCATCTACCAGTCCGCGGCGATGCTTAAGCCCGCAGCGCGGCGCACACCGGAAGTGGTGATGATCGGTCATCTGCGCGAAGAAAAGGACCCATTGACGTTTATGCGCGCAAGCGCCCTGCTCGCGCCTGGCGCGGCGCGACTGGTCCATATCGGCGGCGCGCTCGACCCGGCGCTGGGGCTGGCGGCCGAGGCGACCCAACGCGCCATCCCGAACTACCGCTGGCTCGGCAACTTGCCGCATGCAGCAACGCGCCAGCGCCTGAAACGCAGCCGTCTGATGGTAATCGCATCGAAAATGGAAGGCGGCGCCAACGTCATCATCGAAGCGGTCACCAGCGGCGTGCCGGTGCTGGCCAGCGATATCAGCGGCAACCGCGGCATGCTGGGCGATGATTACGCCGGCTACTTTCCGCTGGGCGACCCGGCCGCGCTGGCGCGCCTGATCGATCGAGCTCTGGCCGACACGGCCTTTTACGCGCAACTTTGCGCCCAATGCGCGGCCCGCGCCGCGTTGTTTGGGCCTGCGGCGGAGCAAGCGGCGTTGCAAAAGTTAGTGGATAATCTGCTCTCGCAGGCAGCGCCTGCCTCTCAGACAATTTAGGAACACACAATGAGCACAACACCTGATCAGAAAATCAAACTGACCTCTTTTTCTCACGGTGGCGGCTGCGGCTGCAAAATCGCGCCTGGCGTGCTGGCCGAAATCCTGAAAAATTCGAGCGGATTTCCGGTGCCCAAAGAGCTGATGGTCGGGATCGAAACGGCCGACGACGCCGCCGTCTACAAGCTAAACGACGAGCAGGCGCTGATCGCGACCACCGATTTCTTCATGCCAATCGTGGACGACCCGTTCGACTTCGGGCGCATTGCCGCCACCAACGCCATCTCCGACGTGTACGCCATGGGCGGCACGCCGATCATGGCGCTGGCACTGGTCGGGATGCCGATCAACAAGTTGCCGCTGGAAGTGATCGGGCAGATCATCAAGGGCGGCGAAGCGATTTGCGCCGAAGCCGGCATCCCGATCGCGGGCGGCCATACCATCGATTCGGTCGAGCCGATTTATGGTCTGGTGGTGCTCGGGCTGGTGCATCCGTCCAAGGTCAAGCGCAATGCCGATGCCAAGGCGGGCGACGTGCTCATTCTCGGCAAGCCGCTTGGGGTTGGCATTTTGTCGGCCGCGCTGAAAAAAGACCTGCTCGATGCCGACGGCTACGCTGCGCTGATCGCCAACACCACCAAACTGAACAAACCGGGCAAGGCCCTGTCGGAAATGGCTGGCGTGCATGCGCTGACCGACGTGACCGGCTTCGGCTTGCTGGGTCACTTGCTCGAACTGGCGCGCGGCGCCGGCCTGACAGCCCACCTGAACATGGGCCAGATTGCGCTGCTGCCGAAAGTCGAGCAACTGGCCCAAGATGGTCTTTTCACGGGCGCCTCGGGCCGCAACTGGGATGCCTACGGCAAGGATGTCGGCTTGGCCGACGCGATCACGCCGGCCCAGAAGATGCTGCTGACCGATCCGCAAACCTCGGGCGGCCTGCTCGTTTCGTGCGACGCGGCAAGCGTGGACGAAGTGCTGGCGCTGTTCGCGCGCGAAGGTTTTGCGCACGCGAGCGTGATCGGCAAGATGGCGGCCGGCCCCGCCCGGGTGGAAGTAGCAGCCTAGTCCTTGAACACCGGCGCACGCTTTTGCAGGTTGGCGCCCATCGCTTCATAGATGTCTTTCGACAGTAGCATCGCCGCATTCCAGGTGGCGATATAGTTCAGACTGTCGGCCACCGAATGATCGCGCGCGTAGGTGATCATTTCCTTGCAGCCGCGCACCGCCAGCGGCGACTTGGCGGCGATGGTGCGGGCGATTTCCAGCACGCCCTGCTGCAGCGCCTCGGGCGATTCGAAGCTGCGGTTGACCAGCCGAATCGCTTGCGCTTCGTTGCCGTCCACAAGGCGCCCGGTGTAGGCCAGTTCGCGCGCCATGCCCTCCCCGATCAGCCGGGGCAAGCGTTGCAGGGTACCGATATCGGCCGTCATGCCGATATCGATTTCCTTGACCGTGAAGTAGGCGTTGTCCGAGCAATAGCGCATGTCGCAGGCGCTGATCAGATCGATCCCGCCGCCGATGCACGGCCCGTTCACCGCAGCCAGCACCGGCTTGCGGCAGCGCTCGATGGAGCTGATGGTCGCTTGCAGTTCCAGGATCAGGCGCCGCAACTTCTCGCGGCTGCGCCCTTCGCACTCGTCCTGCACTTTTCCGGCCACGCTCATGAGCAGCGACAGGTCGATCCCCGCAGTGAAATATTTTCCACTGCCGGTAATGATGCCAACCCTTGCTTCGGGCGTGCGATCGAGCCAGTCCATGGCGGCCTCGATTTCGTGCCACATCGGCTCGTTCATCGCGTTCGCCTTATCAGGGCGGTTGAGGGTGATGGTGGCCACGTTGTCGCTGAGCTCGACTTGCAGTGTTGTGTATTCCATACCGGGTTCCTTGGGTTGAAATCGATCGGTGATTTTGTTGGTGATTTGACTATTGCCGGTCCTGACTATAGCATTCCGAGCTGGTCTCGGCACTGGGCGGGATGCATCTATGCCGCTGAGGTCACCAACCAATTGTGCTTGACAAGCGCAACGCTCATCTCGTAAAGTAAGTCCATGTTCTCGCCTACACCCTCATTCTCTTTCCTGCTGTCGCCCGCTAGCGCCCTATCGCTACCGGCGCTACTGACGCTACGACTTCGACTAGCACGCGCCTAAAAGTTCAAGCGCATTGCTCCGTCAGCCCCTCGCCGACGCGCCGTAGAAAACCCAGGAAAGCTGCACCAATGTTCTTCATAGCCCCTCATTTACCGAATCCCGCAGCGCCTTGCGCCATGCCCGTTCCGCTGTCGCTGCTGCTACTGCTACCGATCGGTTGCCTGGCCTAGCGTAACGTGGCCGCCCGGCAGCCTCTGGCCACACAGCGCCCACCGGCCATCCCGATTCAAGCCTCCAGGAGTACCCCATGATGATGCAAAACCCCGCAGCGAAGTATCGCGCTTTTCCAGCTGTCCAATTGTCCAACCGGCGCTGGCCCGACAATGTGATTTCCACGCCGCCGATCTGGATGAGCACCGACCTGCGCGACGGCAACCAGGCCCTGATCGAGCCGATGAGCGCGCCAATGAAACTGCGCTTTTTCGAGATGCTGGTCAAGGTCGGGCTCAAGGAAATTGAAGTGGGCTTCCCGTCGGCATCGCAAACGGATTTCGACTTCGTACGCAAGCTGATCGACGAGAACCGCATCCCGGACGACGTCACCGTCATCGTGCTGACCCAGTCGCGCGAGGAACTGATCCGGCGCACCATCGAATCGGTAGTCGGCGCCAGGCGCGTGATTGTCCACCTGTACAATTCGGTGGCCCCCGTGTTCCGGCGCGTGGTGTTCGCCATGTCGCGCGAAGAAATCACGCAGATCGCCGTGACCGGAACCAAACTGGTCAAACAGCTGACGGGGGCCCATCCGGAAACCGAGTGGATGTTGGAGTACACGCCTGAGTCGTTTTCCACCGCCGAACTCGATTTTTCCAAGCATATCTGCGACGCCGTCAGCGCCACCTGGCAGCCCACGCCGGCCAATAAAATGATCATCAACCTGCCGTCCACGGTTGAATCGTGCACGCCGAACGTGTACGCCGACCAGATCGAGTGGATGTCGCGCAAGCTGGAGCGCAGGGACAGCATCATCATCAGCGTGCATCCGCACAACGACCGCGGCACCGCAGTCGCCTCGGCCGAACTGGCCGTAATGGCGGGCGCCGAGCGCGTCGAAGGCTGCCTGTTCGGCAACGGCGAGCGCACCGGCAACGTCGACCTGGTGACGCTCGCGCTCAATCTCTACACCCAGGGCGTGCATCCCGGCCTCGATTTCTCCGATATCGACGCGGTGCGCCAATGCGTGGAAGAGTGCTGCCAGTCGCCGGTGCATCCGCGCCACCCCTACGTGGGCGACCTCGTGTTTACCGCTTTTTCCGGCTCGCACCAGGATGCGATCAAGAAGGGGTTTGCGCAGCAGCAGCCAGACGCGTTGTGGGAAGTGCCCTACCTGCCGATCGACCCAGCCGACCTCGGGCGCAGCTACGATGCGGTGATACGCATCAACAGCCAGTCCGGCAAGGGCGGGATGGCGTATCTGCTGGAACAGGAATACGGATTGCGGCTGCCGCGCCGGCTCCAGATCGAGTTTAGCCGCGCGGTGCAAAAAGTGACCGATGCCAGCGGGCGCGAAGTGGCGGCGCCCGAGATTCATGCGATCTTTTGCCGCGAATACTTCGAGCAAACCGCGCCCTACGCCTACATGTCGCACCGGATGGTCGAAGACAGCGCCAGCGACGAGCCGGTCCAGATCGACATCAACGTGCTGCACCGCCAGAGTACCCTCGCCCTGAAAGGCGGCGGCAACGGCCCGATCGACGCCTTCGTCAACGCGCTCGGGCTCGATATAGTGCTGATGGATTATCACGAGCATGCGATCGGTTCGGGCGCCAACGCACAGGCGGCCTGCTATGTCGAACTGCGGCTCGACAACGGGCCGACCCTGTTCGGCGCCGCGCTCGACAGCAATATCGTGACCGCCTCGTTCAAGGCCGTCCTGAGCGCAGTGAACCGCCAGCGGACCAGCGTGGAGACGGTGCCGGCATGACGGTGCGAAAACGATAGCGGCCAGCATTTGAAGGGCTCCGCTGCCGGAGGCGGCAAGGAATCGCTGCCACCAATGCCGTTCGCGCCTACAATGAAGCGTGCGATGATGGAAATGGTGGCGGCGATGCAAGCGATACTAAGGCAACTGCAACTGGTCGTTTTTCTTGGATGCATGTCGACGCTGGCGCATGCCGCGCCCGATTGCGGCGCCCAGAGCAATGCCGGCACGTTCACGACAAACATCGGACCGCGCCATCACCCCATCGGCAGGCCGCTGCCGAAGAGCGAGGAATTCAACCAGCCCATTTATTGCGGCGATGGCATCTGGTTCTTCGACCTGAACCACAGCGGCGCACCCGACCCCGGCGAACCCAAGCTGTTCGGTGCGCAGCGCGTGATTGCGTGCGGCTCCTGCCATGCCGACTCACCCGATGCGAAATCGGCCACTGCGGCCAGCGTCTTTCTGCGCCAGGACCCGAAGGTACTGTGCCTGATTTGTCACAAGCTGTGATGAAGCGACTGGGACGGGCTGCCATCCATGCCGATTGCGATCCGGCGCGGTGTAGCAAGGAGAAAAGATGAATGTCATAAAAATTGCCGCATTCTCGGAGGGCGATAACGGAGGCAATCCCGCGGGCGTCTTAATTGGCGACGAGCTTCCCAGCGACGCGGAGATGCAGCGGATCGCAGCGCAGGTCGGATTTTCGGAGACGGCATTTGCGGCTCCGACAGAAACTGGCTGGCGGGTACGGTATTTCTCGCCGGAATCCGAAGTTCCGTTCTGTGGTCATGCCACGATTGCGCTTGGCGCGGCTCTCGCCCTCAAGCATGGCGACGGCGTGTTCGCACTAACCCTCAACTCGGCGAACATCACAGTCGAGGGCCACAGCAACGAAGCGCTCATGTCTGCCGCGCTGCAGTCTCCGCCCACGCGCAGCAGCTTGGCACCGCCTCAACTGGTATCCAGCGCTCTCGGCCTGTTCGGCTACACGCAGGATGATCTTGACCTCCGCATTCCGCCTGCGCTGATCCATGGCGGCGCAGCCCATCTGTTGCTGGGCCTGAAAACCCGCGCAGCGCTTGCCGCGATGCAGTACGATTTGGATGCCGGCCGCAGTCTGATGATTCAAGAGGGCTTGACCACGATCGTGCTGGCATATTCCGAGACGCCACAGCTGTTCCATACGCGCAATCCGTTCGCCTCTGGCGGCGTCTACGAAGATCCGGCAACGGGCGCGGCGGCGGCTGCGCTTGCCGGCTACCTGCGTGACATCGGATGGCCCCACGGTGGCATGATCAATATTGTGCAGGGCGAAGACATGGGCATGCGCTCCCGCCTGTGTGCCGAAATCCCGTCGCCGCCGGGCAGCTCGATCCGCGTTTCCGGCAAAGCACGGATCATGCCGTCTTGAATGACAGCAATTATAGATCCAAAGCAAATTCTTAAATTAGCATGCCTACGGAGTTCAATCCAGAGTTCATCATCGAATCGCTTACGAACCAATGCAGCTAAAGGCCTCTAATATGAGCGCTAGGCTTGGAAAGCACGAAAACCCAGCTCTTTGGTTAGCGGCAACAACTGCAGCCCAGAAATGGCTTCTATTAACCGCGTCGATCATCAGTCCAACTTGAACATGTCGGGCACGCCATCGTTTGCGCCACGCTGCAAAAATGGTTCCCGCAATGTGTCCACGATGCTGCGCATGCCGGATGGAAAAATCAACTTTGACGCATCATCAAACGGCAAATGCGGAAAACGCGTTTCGATCAATTCGGCGATGGCGAATGCCTGCCGCCGATCCCGCTCCTTCTTGCTCGGATCGCGATCGCTTTGCGTGCTCAAATGTAGTTTGTAGATCGAAAATGCCCGTGGGTCGGGAACCACCATAGGGACCGGATAGCCGTCAGATCCAATGGCGGTCGCCTCAAATTTCGGGCTGGAGAGCATCCATTTCAGGTTGACAATCTCGGTGGCCACCATGCCATCATCGTCTGCCATCTTGGCCGCTTCACTTTTCCATGGTGGTTTGGGCGTTGCTTTGACAAGATCGATCATGAAGCCGGCGCTATTCACCGCGCGGTACGCATTCTCATGGACCGGCTGAAATGTCTTGTCTACCGAGCGCAGCACCGCCAGCAATCCACCCTCCCTGACATCGTGCCCCGCCAGACGCAGACTGGTTCTTGCATCCCACAAGAAATCACAATCTGTCGTTGCGGTCAGAGCGGTGTCGAGCAGACAACCGGCGACCGCTTCGTATGCAAAGACCGCATTGGTCCCAATGACAATCAGGTTCTTCCCCAGGACCTCCTGCTCATCGAGTTTTCGCAAGACGTTGGCGACAACTGCCGGTACACGGGCCAGTTTTGCGGCACGCGCGGCGCCTGACAAGATCCGTAGACTGGTGGCCAGGTCCTTTAAGCGTGATCGTGCGCGCGTCTTGCCTTCATGAAATTGGGTGTATATCCGTTCCGTTTCGGGTGCGCGGGGCCCAAGGCTTTGGTTGCCACCAGTGCGATTTGTCACGCGATACAGGTAGTCCTTGCCACGAATTTTTTTCCAGCCCATGCCGCCTTTGTACGAGCCGTGAAGATGCCGAGACGACTCGCGCCATGCCTGATAGGTCTGCGTGATGTCAATCATATGCTTCGATTGCATGGCGCTCAAAAGTAGCGAATAGTCCACGATTAACTTTCTTTTTAAATTTATTGTATTTTGAAAGTTAATTCAGTCAAACGCAAGAGGTTTCTGCGCACTTGATGCTGGTGATACCACGATTTTAGCCGCCGGCCAGCTTCGCGCTATGGCCGTACTTTTTAAGCGCCGCCATGACCAGCTCGCAATGGTCGCCCTGCACTTCAATCACGCCATCCTTGACGGTCCCGCCGGAACCGCAAGCCGTACGCAACTGCTTGCCCAGCAAGGCCATGCCAAGAGAATCGAGCGCTAGCCCTTTGATCAGGGTCACGCTTTTGCCGCCCCGTCCCTTGGTCTGGCGCGACACGCGGACCGCGCCATTGCCGACGAGCGCGGCCTTGGCGCTGGCCTTGCAAACGCACGCCCCGAGCGCAAGCCGGCATGCGGAACAGGTGCGTCCGACATCGGTGGAATAAACGAGGCCGCCTTCTGAATTACGATTCATCATTTATTTGCTCGGCGCCTTATTTACCCAGTAGCGCCAGAGTATGGTTCCATTCTGTCGCCCAGGCGTACAAAAAATCGTGCGCATTAAAAGCTCGTTTCAGATGGGACATCGGTACCCGATACACATCATTTAATCCCAGCGCCAACGTGATCGGATTCCACACGGCTTTGTTTTTTGCCTTTTTGGCACTACCCTTGACCCGTCCGCCATCGTCGCCAAATATGCCGCCGCCACTGCCAAGCGCCTGTTCCAAATCAATTTTGACCAGGCCGGCAAATGCCATCAGCACCTGCTTTCGATCGATGCCAGTCTGCGTTTCGGTTGCCAGCTCAAGTTTGACGGGTTCGGGCTCGGCCTCGCGTTTGAGTTTGCTAGCCAGGCGCTCCAGGTCCCTCTTCAGAAAACGTAACTCATGCAAAGCCCTTCGAAAGCCCGGGGGCGTCAGTTGCGTCACGATCTTGTAGGCGTCTTTCGTGATCGTAATGAGCACATCCGTGCTTCCGGCTGCAAGTCGCTGGGTGTCGCCCTCGAAAAAAATCGGCGCCGGGTAACCGCCGTTCGCGTCACCGAACAGCGCAGGATAGTTGGGGTCGTAGTCCAGCCAAACGTAGGGGGTCAAGCCGTTCTCTATCAGGCGCGCCAAGACCCATGGCGTACCGGTTTGCTGGGCCAGCCAATGGCAAGCCTGCGCCGTTGTTGCCCGAAAAGGGAGTTCGATGATCGTCATTTTTCTTTCTTTCACCAACCAAAATTAAATTGCTGGCATTACGTTGCGCATTTTAACCTTTGCAGCCAATGACGATGCCGTCCCTGAACGTTAAGCGATAGGCTGTTGTCCTGACCGTGTTTCTGGAGGATAATCGCTGCCCATGAACGATACCACTACCCTCCCCCCTTTGCCGGACCGTCTGTCCATTGATCCGCGCAGTCCTTTCCACAACCCTGCCGCGTTCGAACATGACGTGCGAATTAAACTCAACGACAAAGAGCGTTTAAATGTCGATGAGTATTGCATCAGCGAGGGCTGGATTAAAGTACCTGCCGGCAAGACGTTGGATCGCAAGGGCAAACCCATGTTGATCAAGTTAAAAGGCAAGGTCGAAGCGTTTTACGGATAGATTTTCCGCGCGGACGGGTTCAACGTCCCATCGCCTTCAATGCCGCTTGCGCGAGAAAGCCCGAGCGGGTTAAATGCATCGAATTGGCATGCTCATCGATATCGCGCAGCAACCCTTCCGGTAGCGAGATATTGAGGCGAACAGTTTTTTTCATCGCGGGAATGTCTGCCACCTCAACCACCCCCCAGAGCCAATCCGCGTAGTCGGGATTAGACCGGTGCTCGGATAACGGGCGCTGACCGGGAACGCCCATACCTTCGTCAACAAGCACGGCAAGATGCGTCTCGATCGCTTCCTTGGCGTGTGCATAGGCTTTGGCAAGCGTGTCGCCAGCGGAGAAGCAGCCGGGCAGATCCGGTACGACGACACCAAAAGCGTGTGTCTCGTCGCCGGGCTCAATTGCAATGGGAAAAATCAGAGTGCTCATTTTATTCCTGCCTGTTTCAGAATGCTGTTGCAAGTGCCTTTCGGCAAATCTTTCTTCGGATGCGGAACGGTAACCAGGCCAGACTTGGTCAAGTGTTTGAAATGGTGATGGCTGCCGGTCACGCAGACTTGGAACCAGTCGTCCGCTTTGATTAATTTCATGATGTCCTCACTGTTCACGGATCAACAATACACATTTAATACACACTTTTCAATTAAAATGTACTTTGTTGTGGTTTCCTTTCGAGGCTGGAATACGCAAACAAGGTCCGGGCGCCCCCGGTGCGCGCCCACCGCGTCGAGCCGCGGCATACACACCAGATCATCGATGTCGGATTTCGCCAAAAAAACTATCCTGTCCAGAACGTCACCGGTAGTCGCCGCTCGCGGCATTGCTGACGGTCACGTGCTCCTCCCTCCGCTTACGCTACACTGAATTGTCATGAAAACTTGACAATACATATTTTCCGAGAGCGCGACCGTCGCCGACCGTCGCCATGTGCCAGGCGGTTTAGAACGTAGGAGCAAAGCCATGCTCACCAAATTGCGCAATGCGCTCATGGCCAAGTATTTCGGCGGTGCCGGCAAGCAGTGGCGCTACGCCCTCGCCAGCGACTATGGCCATACATCGCGCCAGCTGGACGGTATCGATTTTGAAAACGACTGGATCACAATTCGTAGCGGCAATATCGTGATCAAGGCTGGCTATGCCTGGGATGGCTGCTCGCCCTGCATCAGCGTGTTCGGATTGTGCTACCTCGGCACACCCGACGGGGCCGATCACCTCGGCGTGCCCGCCACCTACCACGCGAGCCTGGTGCACGACGTATTCTGTCAGTGGAGAAAAGAGATCCCGGTCACCAAGGAAGTGACGGTTGCAGTGTTCCATGACCTGCTGCTGGAAGTCAGGTTCCCGCTGGCAGGCTTGTACGCAGTCGCAGTTAACCGTTTCGGGCCGCAGGATTTTCACCGTGTCAATGCGGGCAGCATGACGGGTTGACCGGAACGCAGCGTCTGCGATCACGGGTGGGCCCCGCGAGCGTCAATTAGCAGACTTCGGTCGCGTGGCGCGGTTCCGTCCTTTTTAGGTGAGTTGACGCACTGTCAGGCCAAACTCAGATCCGTAAAATTAGACCAATTCTCTCTCCTCCATCAAATAGGTGCAGCAATGAAAAATCCCTTTATGAGCATATTTCTCAGCGCCGCCAACAAGATCACCAGCTCGGCAAGAGCCCAGACAACGGCTGCCGTCAAGCGCGAAGCAGCAAAAAACGCAAGGCAGATAACGACGGCCTGGACCAATGCGCTGCTGCCGCCGGTTGCCGCGCCGAGGCGGAAAAAAAGATCGCGGAAATAGCCTGCTCCGAATTCATGTGCCGAGTATCAAACCGCGTCGATCGTTATGCCCGGCGATGGCCGATCCCTTCCTGCAATGACCGGCGTCGTTGCGGCGGTATGAAATTGCTTCAAGCACCAATGCTGCGACCGGATAGAATGGGGCACACAAACTCCGGTCGCGCGCAATGAAAATCAGGTACCTGCTGGTCATGACCGCTTTTCTGAGCAGTGGGCCTTCGTTCGGTACCGACAGTGCGAGCGCGCAATCGAACGCTTCCGCAGCCGCCAAAACCTCACTCGCCGCGAATGCATCACCTGCGGTGAAAGCAAAGACAGAGCTCAAGAGCCAGCCAAAGCCCACAGCAAAAACGACGAAAAAGACTGCTCCCAAGGCAAGAAAACCGGACCCGACCGCAATCGCCGCTGCTACCGACCTCTATAAGAGGGAGTTGGCTGAGAAAATTGTAAGAGCCCGCCCCGCCAAGGTGTACGAGGAGCGGCCGCAGGCACTGTTGCGCTCGGTGGTGGTACTCGAATTCCTGGTGGCTGCGGATGGCAAGCTGCTCAAGAGCGCCGTGCGGCGATCCAATCATGATCAGGTTACCGAAGCGACTGCGCTGACCAGCTTGCGCGAGACAGCGCCCTTGCCGAAACCGCCGCCCATCCTTGTACGCCACGGGCCTATCAAGTTGCAGGAAACCTGGTTGTTCAACAAGGATGGCCGCTTCCAGATACGCAGCACGGCGCAGCAGCAAGTCGATCATTAGGGTGAAAGAGAATTTCCCCGCCCCCCACAATTGGATCCATGGTTGGCCGCAGTGACTGCGTCCCGTCGAATAGTCAAAAAACCTGCGCAAACACAAACAACCCGTTGGCACTAGTAGGCGAAAAGACGGGACGCGTATAAAGATGTAAGACGTCGGAGAATATCTCAAAGAAGCTGAATGGCAATGCCCTTTATCGGTGGGCCGTCGCTTGTTGAATAAGAAAATGTCTGGAGAAAATATATGGCCAGCAAAGCTATCTACAAATCGCTATACGTTCAGGTGCTCACGGCGATCGTCATCGGCGTTGCGCTCGGCTATTTTTATCCGGCAACAGGTGCCGCGATGAAGCCCTTGGGCGACGGCTTCATCAAGCTCATCAAGATGATTATCGCGCCGATTATTTTTTGCACCGTCGTGGTCGGCATCGCAGGCATGGAAGACATGAAAAAAGTCGGCAAGACCGGCGGACTGGCCTTGCTCTACTTTGAAGTGGTCAGCTCGGTGGCGCTGATTATCGGTTTGGTCATCGTCAACCTGGTGCAACCCGGTGCCGGCATGAACGTCGACCCCCATGCGCTCGATACGAAAGGCGTCGCCGCGTTCACGGGACCGGGAAAAATGCAGACCACCACGGAATTTTTGCTCAATATCAGTCCCAGTACAGTGGTCGATGCGTTCGCCAAAGGGGAAATCCTCCAGGTGTTGCTGTTTTCGGTGATGTTCGGCTTTGCGCTGCATCGCTTCGGCGGCCGGGGCACCCTGGTGTTCGACATGGTCGAAAAGTTG
>JANPCW010000695.1:0-2617 GCA_031431155.1 Janthinobacterium sp.
CCAGCTCGGCACCCGCTTCACCATCACCCATGAGTGCGGTTTGCCGGCCAAGGTCAAGCAGGAATACGTGAAGGCGACCGAAGACGACATCATCGTCAACACCGTTTCACCGACCGGCTATCCGATGCGCATGCTCAAGAACACGCCGGCGATCGGCTCGGGGGTGCGTCCCGGCTGCGAATCCTACGGTTATCTGCTCGACGCGAACGGCAATTGCGCCTACATCAATTCGTACAACCGGGAAGTGGCGGCCCATCCGAACGAGAAAAATATCGTCGTGATGGACAAGACCTGCCTGTGCACGCACATGCGCAACTTCAATTGCTGGACTTGCGGCCATTACACTTACCGGCTGAAAGATACAACCCATAAGCTTGCCAATGGCGACTATCAGCTGCTTTCGGCCGAACACGTATTCAAGGACTATCAGTTCAGCGTCGACAACCAGATCGCGCTCCCAACGCGGGAAGAAGCGCCGGCCTGAAGCACCGGTTCTCAGGGCAAAAGCGGCACAGCCTGAAAGGTCTGTGCCGCTTTTACGTGGCGGCGCGATTGCGCGTGGCATTTCAGACCAGCCATGCCCATTTCATCCCCTCCAATGTGCAGCCTGTCGCAATTGCATGGCAGCCCGTCCCGGCTTTGCTTAAAGTTGCATCACTCCAACATACTTTGGCAACCGTCATGCATGTTTCGAGCATCGTGGGATCGCAGGCAACCGTAATCGGCCATCACGCAATGGGCGATCAGTTACACTCGGCACGTCCCATCAAGCATTCACGGATCTGAGAGCCTCGTCATGTTTTCACGCACTACGCTGTTATACACCCTGAGCGCCGCCATGAACGGCTTGAGCGTGGGCTTCGATAAGACTGCAACTTGGGTGACGCAGTTGTCGTGGTGGAAGTTTTTCCTGTTCATGGCGCTGACCATGATGGCCGGATCGATCCTGCAGCATGAACTGTTTTCCGGTGGTTCCGAAGAAATTGTTGTCACGGCGAACCAGCATCCCAAGAAGAAATCCGCCGGCGACAGTAATATCCTGATCGACGACAGCGGCATTCATTTCAATCCTCGTAGCAAATCCAAACCCGGCGCGAGCGCACCCGGGGTCGATCCCGCCCCCATCGCGCCGGCTGAACCGCCCGCACCGAGCGCACCTCCCAGTCCGCCCCAAACGCCTTCGCCGCCATCCCATGCCGGCGCGCGCGGCAACGAGTCGGTCCATATCGAATTGCCGCCGCAAATCGGCGAGGAACTGTCGAACGCGATCGAAGAAGCGGTCGACGATGCCGCCGAGCAAAAGGTCACGCGCTATCATAAGCAGGCGTCGACCTGGTTCAAGAGTTTTGTATCGCTGCTCATGCTGGCCCTGTTTGCCACCAAGGCATTAATGGGCGGCAAGAAGAAGGCCGAAGCAGAAACCATGGCCGCGAACGCGAACGCCGAGCGCGAATCAATGCAGCGCCAGCTGAGCGAAGCGAAGATGCAAATGATGCAGGCGCAGGTCGAACCGCACTTCCTGTTCAATACGCTGGCCTCGGTCGAGCACTTGATCGAGACCGATCCGCCGCGCGCGTCGGCCATGCAGCGCAGCCTGATCCAATACCTGCGCGCGGTTTTGCCGCAGATGCGCGACAACGCGCTCATCACCAATCTGGGACGCGAAGCCGACATGGTCAAGGCCTATCTGAACCTGCTGAAAATGCGGATGGAAGAACGCCTGAATGTCGAATTCCAGATTCCGGACGGCCTGCGAACTGCCGCCTTCCCGCCAATGATGCTGCAAACGATGGTCGAAAACGCCATCAAGCACGGCCTCGAGTGCAAGAGCGCCGGTGGCACCTTGCGGATTGCCGCCGAGGTGGCCCATAACAAGCTGCGCGTGACCGTTACCGATGACGGCGTCGGATTCGGCGCCGTCAGCAGCGACGGGGCCGGGCTCGGCCTGGCGACTATCCGCGAAAGGCTGCGCTTGCTGCACGGCAGCCAAGGGCAGTTGCTGATCGCTCCCAACTTCCCGAGCGGGGTTGTCGCGACGATCGAAGTGCCGTATCAGTTATCCAAATAAACGCAACGAATTGATTGATTGTTGCATCGATTCGTTGAATAATCGGCACTTTACTATTTGCCAAAAAAAACCATGCCCACAGCCATTCTTGCCGACGATGAAAGACTAATGCGTGACCAGCTGCGCATGCGCCTTGGACAGGTGTGGCCGCAGCTCGACATCGTGGGCGAAGCCAGGAATGGCGAAGAAGCGATCGCGCTGGTCGAGCAGCACAAGCCCGATTTCACCTTCCTCGACATCCGCATGCCCGGCACGACCGGGCTGGAGGCGGCAAAAGCGATTGGCAGCCGGAGCCATATCGTGTTCGTCACCGCCTATGATGCCCATGCGGTGGAAGCATTCGAACGCGGTGCGGTCGACTATGTGCTCAAACCGCCCGAACTGGAACGGCTGATGGTGACGGTCGAGCGGCTTAAGGCGCGCCTGAAGCAGCCGGAAGGCGACCTCAACTCCAGTGTCACGGCAATGCTGTCCCAGCTGGCCGAAAAAATGGTTGCCAAGCCGACCTATCTGCAATGGATCCAGGCCAGCATCGGCCAGGACTTGCGC
>JANPCW010000696.1:0-2227 GCA_031431155.1 Janthinobacterium sp.
GCTGGTCGCGACCCCCGGCCGCCTGCTCGATCTGTACCGCCAGAACGCGCTCAATTTCGATCAACTGCAGACCCTGGTACTCGATGAGGCCGACCGCATGCTCGACCTCGGTTTCTCGCGCGAACTCGACGCCGTGTTTGCCGCCCTGCCCGTCCGGCGCCAGACGCTGCTGTTCTCGGCCACGTTTTCCGATGAGATCCGCGCGATGGCGGGCAAGCTGCTGCTGAACCCGTTGACCATTGAAGTGAGTCCGCGCAACACTACCGTCAAGAGCGTCAAACAATGGGTGGTTCCGGTCGATAAGAAACGCAAGCCTGAGCTGTTTATCCACCTGCTCAAGAAAAAACGCTGGGGCCAGGTGCTGGTGTTCGCGAAAACCCGCAAGGGTGTGGACCAGTTGACCAAAACCCTGTTAGCCCAGGGTATCAGCGCCGACGCGATCCACGGCGACAAAGCGCAGCCGGCCCGCCTGCGCGCGCTCGAGCGCTTCAAGGCCGGCGCGGTCCAGATCCTGGTCGCCACCGACGTGGCGGCGCGCGGCCTGGACATTGACGCTTTGCCGCAGGTGGTCAACTTCGATTTGCCCACGGTGGCCGAGGATTACATTCACCGCATCGGGCGTACTGGCCGGGCCGGAGCCACGGGCGAGGCGGTCTCGCTGGTGTGCGCCGACGAGGTGGACCTGTTGGCGGCCATTGAACTATTGACCAAACAAACCCTGCTGCGAATCGATGAGCCCGGTTTTGAGCCGGAACATCGAGTGCCGGCCACCGGCGCCGCTGCACTGGTGGCGAAAAAACCGAGTAAACCGAAAAAACCCAGGAAACCGCAGGATAACGCTCAGGTGTCAACTCTTGACGTGCGCTTCATCAAGGCACGTTAATCGCGGCTCGGGCCAGACGCGCCGAACAAGCCTGGTTCCCCATCACGCCGCGACGATGCGATCGCGCCCGCCCGCTTTGGCCTGGTACATCGCTTCATCGGCGCGCCTGATGGCGTCGGCGAACAACTCGCGCGGAAGGCGAACCACCACCCCGGCCGAAAAGCTGACCCTCAGTTCCGGGTCGAGATCCGGAAAGCGCATGGCCCAAATGGACTCAGCCATTCGGCTCAGCACCAGCACGGCCTCGGCCAGATCGGTGTCGGGCAACAGCAGCAGGAACTCTTCGCCGCCCCAGCGCGCCAGTACGTCGGCCGAGCGCAGGCCGGCGCAAGCCGAAGCGGCAAAGGCGCGCAGCACGGCGTCACCGCCGGCGTGGCCATAGCGATCGTTCACGTTTTTAAAAAAATCGATATCGAGCAGGGCCATGCAGATCGGCTGCCTAAGCGCGCTCTGGCGCCGCTCCTGGTCGCTAAGCACTTCGTGCATATGGCGCCGGTTGGCAAGCGAGGTCAGTTCGTCGATGGTGGCGAGCGTGCGGATGGTCGCCATGGCACGGACCAGATCGTTCTTTTGCTGTTTCAGGCGCAAGCGCAGCTTGCTCAACTCGCCTGTCAGCAGCGCAACGGCCAGCAGGGAGCTGGTGGCAAAAGCAAAATGGGTGAGTTCGACGTCCAAGGGAAAATGCAGCGGATCCCGCTTGACCAGCCACCCGATGGTTGCGCCCAGTGCGACGATGGCGAATCCGCTGAGCAGGTTAGTCTGACGCGCACGCAGCGAAAAGGCACAAAAGACGACCACCACCAACAAGGTCGCAAGGACTGCACCACGGGTTGGGCCCACCATGGCGTAGGCAGCCAAGCTCCCGACAATCGCGAACACAGCCTGAAAACATGCGAGGCGCCAAGCCGGTAGCCCGAAAGCGACACTGGCGCGGATCAGACAGTAAAACAACAGCAAGCCTGCCAGGTAGGCAGTAGTGAGGATCATCGCCGAGCTGCGCAAGGCTGCCCCGGTTCCAACCTGCAGCCACAGGACGCCAATGCAAATAAAATAGAACACGCCGGTCGCCGCCCAATAGGTGAGCATGCGCCGAAGCTTCGGCTCTGAGCCCCATAGAATACGAGCGATGTGGCGGTGGAGTGACATTCGATATTTCCGTTGACGGTCCGTGTAATGTACGTCAATTGCCCATAAGCAAGCAAGACATGTATTTGTGAAATACGCGCACTGGCACTGTTCGCTACAAGAGCCCGAGGCTGGGACTGAGCGGGACCGCGCCGACGGGAAATACTGTGATGGCAATATTTCCCTGGATAGATGCCTATCCCTGAGTCGGCGTGCGCA
>JANPCW010000697.1:0-4043 GCA_031431155.1 Janthinobacterium sp.
GGACATGTAGCGGTCGGAACCGAGCGGCCAACCCTTCAAAACGGCTTGGTTGAAGCTATCGAGCTCGGCGCGCGTCAGCCCCTGGCGGACCAATTCGATAAACGCAGCCTCGCGCTGAAATGGGGTATTGCCAAGCGCCCAGTACAGCGGATGATCCGTGATCAATGGATCCGGCTTGACGCCCGCGTGATGCGGGTAGCTGGACCACGGATACTCCAGCGGATCCTGCACCAAACCGGCGCGCACCGGATTCAATTCGACGTATCGGCTGCAGACCATGAAATACCGCTCGGAATCAACCACCGAGGTCTTGTAGCGGCCCTGGTAAAGCGTGCCGACCCGCCCGTATTTTCGATTAAAGTACGGCACGTAGTAACGCCCTATCCATTGCATCATATGCCCCAGCCCCGGCTGGTCCGATGGCGACGCCAGCAGGTGCACGTGGTTCGGCATCAACACATAAGCATGCACGGCGACTTTGAACATTTTGGCGGCTGCCCGCAGCCAACCGAGAAAGGCGAGGTAATCGGCCGCGTCGAGAAATATCGGCTGGCGGTTATTGCCGCGCTGAATGATGTGATGGGGTTGCGCGGGAACGATGATTCGGGGAAGGCGGGCCATAATGACGTCGGACATGTTGAGGATACCGTCATTTTAATCAGTAATTCGACTCTGACCCCAATTTATAGCAATGAATTTCAAAATTAATCCGACTCTGACCCCAATTAAATCAGGCGATGCGAAAGCCGGCCGATAGGCTGTAGCCCTCGCCATAGGCGGTGCGTAGCGGCAGATCTTGGCCCAGTCCGGCGCGCGCTTTCTTGCGTAAGCGGTACACCAGCATGTCGACCCGTCGTCCCGTTTCGGGCTCGTTGCCGCCCATGCTTGCCACGATCGCCGCGCGCGGCAACGGGCGCGTACTCAGCATGAGCAGGTGCAGGAAATTGCATTCGTTCTCGGTCAGATCGATCACGGCGCCCCGCAGTTCGAGCTGCCTGGCGCTCACTTTAAGGAGCCAGGTGTCGGGCGCTACGACGGGCGAGCCCGGCCGCACGCGGCGATCGAGCGCCTCGATGTGGGCCGCCAGTTCGGGAAATTTGATGGGCTTGCTCAAATAATGGTCGGCCCCCAGGCGCAAGCCCAGGATGCGGTGGTCGAACGCAACGCGCCCGGTCAACACCAGGATGCCGATTTGCGGATACAGCTGGCGCATGCGCGGGATGATCTTGAAGCCGTCTTCATCCGGTAAGCCGAGGTCAAGCACCACGACCGAGGCGGCCTGATGGCTGAGCGCGTCCCACATTTTGGCCGCGTTGGGCACGACCGTCACTTCATGCTCAAGCTCGGTTAGAAACTCGGCCATGTCTTCGGCATAGTCTCGGTTGTCTTCGACGATCAGTATCTGCGTCATTGATGCGCCATTCGCGGTCGTCCATTGTTTTTTTGCTTCACTTGGTGCAGGGTCGGCGCCGGTCATTGCATGTTAGTCAAGACGATTATCACTGTTGCCATCACTCGAAGCAAGGCTTTTCCGATATGATTTCCGATACGGTAGCCAGATCCGAAACTGCGCGCCTCCCTGTGGACGGTTGCAGACGGTCAGGGTGCCGCCATGCACCTCCACCACCGAACGCGCCATGTACAGGCCCAGGCCGGAGCCGGCTTGCTCTCCAACGCCACGGCCGCGGAAGAATTTGTCGAACAGGTGCGCGCTTTCGTCATCCTCCACACCCGGGCCGTGGTCGCACACCAGCAGCTCAATCCCGCCTCCTTCGGCGCTGCGACCGATAAGTAAAATGGCGCAGCCGCTCGGTGTGTATTTACAGGCGTTGTCGACCAGCACGTCCAGCGCCAGGCGCATCCCGTCAGGGTCGCAGCGCAAGCTCGGCGGCAGATCTTCAACCTGGACCCGGATCGGATGCCCCGCCGATTGCGCCTTGGCCGCTGCCGCCTCCAGCAAGGCCGTCGGATCGACCGTGTTTGCTTGCCGCTGGCGCCCGATACTGTCCATCCGCTCCGGCGAGAGGTATTCGTCGAGCAGCGCGATCAGGCGATCGACCGAGGTCTGGATGTTGCGGTAGCGCTTGCGGGTCGCTGCGTCGGCCGCACCCGGCTTCATTTCCAGGCGCTGAATCGCGCCATCGATGGTCGCCAGCGGGGTGCGAAACTCGTGCGAGAGCATGCCGATGAAGCGCTGTTGTTCCTGCTGTTGTTCCTGCTCCAGCGCGAGCTGGCTGCGGGCCTGTGCGCTATCGACCCGCGCGCGCCGCAATGCACTGGTCAGGCGCGCTACGTGCCAGGCGACGGCGGCGGCAACCAGTAGCAGCAGCGACAGCGCTCCCATTTCGAAGGCCGGGGAGCTCAGCATGGTCGGTGGTGCATGGTGGCGCTTTCAGGTCGGGGTCGGGTGAGGCGCCGAGTATAGAGCACGCAGTGCCGTTTAGTCTTCCAGCGGCGCGAAAATGACTTGCAAATCCTCCTGCGTGAGCGCCAGCTGGTGCGACTCGCCATCGGCCAGGATCGCGTGCGCCAGATCCGATTTCTGTTGCTGCAGCAGCTGGATTTTTTCTTCCAGCGTGCCCCTGGCGATGAGCTTGTAGACAAACACCGGCTTATCCTGGCCGATGCGCCATGCGCGGTCGGTGGCCTGGTTCTCGGCGGCCGGGTTCCACCACGGGTCGTAGTGGATCACGGTATCGGCCGCGGTCAGGTTCAGGCCGACCCCGCCGGCCTTCAGGCTGATCAGGAAAATCGGTACCGCGCCCTGCTGGAACGCCGCCACTTGCGCGGCCCGGTCGCGGGTGGCGCCGGTCAGCAGCGCATACCCGATCTTGCGCGCCGCGAGTTCTTCTTCGATCAGTTGCAGCATGCTGGTAAATTGCGAGAACACGAGGATCTTGCGGCCCTCGTCGAGCAACTCGTCGACCATCTGCATCAGGTCGCTCAGCTTGGCCGAGCCGGGCCCGGTTGCGGCTCCTATTTTCCTGGACGGTGCCGCCTTGACCAGGCGCGGATCGCAGCACACCTGGCGCAATTTCAGCAGCGCTTCCAGGATCACGATCTGGCTGCGCGCCACGCCTTTGCGGTCGATCTCGTCGCGCACCTTGCGGTCCATCGCCAGCCGCACGGTTTCATACAGGTCGCGCTGGGCGCCGGTCAGTTCGACCTTGCGCACCATCTCCGTTTTCGGCGGCAACTCCTTGGCCACATTGTCCTTGGTCCGGCGCAGCAGGAAGGGCCGGATGCGCCGTTTCAACAGGGCGCGCCGCAACGGATCGTCGAGGCGCTCGATCGGCGTGCGGAACTGGCTGTTGAAGGTCTTTTCATCGCCCAGCAGGCCGGGCAGCAGGAAATGGAATTGCGACCACAGTTCGCCCAGGTGATTCTCGAGCGGCGTGCCGGTCAGGCACAGGCGGTGGCGCGCGCGCAGCAGGCCGGCACTGTGCGCCGCTTTCGAGCGGGTGTTCTTGATGTAGTGCGATTCGTCCAGAATCAGGATGTGGAAGGTGTGCTCGCGCAGTTTTTCCTCGTCGCGCGGCAGCAGCGCATAGGTGGTCAGGACCAGATCGGCCTGATCGATCGCGTCGAACAGTGGCAAGCGGTCCTTGCCCTGCAGCAGCAGCACGCGCAAGCCGGGCGCGAAGCGGGCCGCTTCTTCCTGCCAGTTCGTCATCAGGCTGGTGGGGGCGATCACCAGGGCCGGGCTGGTCAGGCGGCCCGCCTCTTTTTCGATCAGGATGTGGGCCAGCGTCTGCACGGTCTTGCCCAGGCCCATGTCGTCGGCCAGGATCCCGCCCAACTCGTATTCGCGCAGGAACTGCAGCCAGGCCAGGCCGTCGGCCTGGTAGTCGCGCAGGCTCGCCTGCAAACCGACCGGCGGCGCGACCCGTTGCACCGCGCCGAACTGGCTCAATTTGCGGCCCGTCGCGCGCAGCTGTTCGCCACCGGTCCAGCGCAGCTCGGTGTTGCGCGCCAGCTCTTCGAGGCGCCCGGCGTCGAGCGTCGACAGGCGCACGGCATGCTTGATCTTGTCGCTGAAATAG
>JANPCW010000698.1:0-8713 GCA_031431155.1 Janthinobacterium sp.
GGCCGACCTGACGTTGATCACAGCGCTGCGCCAACAGGTCCCCGAGCTGGCGATTCACGTCAGCTCGGTGGCCAGTTGCCGCAACAGTGCCGCCGTGCGCATGTACCGCGATCTCGGCGTGCGCCGGGTCATCCTGCCCAGGGACGTGACGCTCGACGAGATCGAAGTCATCGCCAGGGCGGTGCCGGAAGTCGAGATCGAGGCATTCATCCTCAACGATGGTTGTGTTTTTGAGGAAGGGGTGTGCCATACGATCCATTTGCCGAAAAAACTCGGCGGGCCGATCTGCATCGACAGCTATCAGTTCGAATACGTGGGCGCGGCCGGCCAGGCCCTGCCGCCGCGGGCAGCGCGCCGCTTGCAAGACAACGACGAGGACTACAAGCGCTGGCTGTGGTACCGCTTCGGCTGCGGGTTTTCAACCACGCCGGACGGTTATCCCTACGGCCCCTGCGGCCTGTGCGCGATTCATCGGCTGCGCCAGGCCGGGGTCGCCTCGATCAAGATCGCGGGGCGCGAGGGACCCACCGAACGCAAAATCAAGAGTGTGGAAATGGTGCGTCAAGTGCTCGATACCGCGCGCCGGGGGGGCGATGCGCGCAGCGTGGCCGGCACCGCCGTCGGTATCCGCAACACGCTCAAGCACTGCCAAAGCGGATACATGTGCTACTACCCCGAGGCGCGGTTGGCATAAAAGGGCGCCGTTTCCCCGGCCGCGCCGCGCCAACATGCAATTTAGTGCCGAAACTGCCGAATGTGGATAACGCTCGCGCGCCCGCAAACCTAAACTCTGGAAAGGCCGGCAACCCGACGACGCCACGCGCCCCAGTCAATTTCATTGGCTAGCGCCACCGCATCGGCAGTTTTTTCGGTAGAACACGGTTGTTCCGGCTGCTCATACCAAAAATACATAGGAGAGAACGATGGCGAACCTGGCGGCGACCTTTCATTTGCTGGACAAATACAATCATTTCATCGACGGCGCATGGCAGTCCGGCGGCGAGGGCGAAATCGAGGTCATCAATCCTGCGCGGGAAGAAGTGATTGCGCGCGTACCCAACGGCGGCAAGGCCGAAGTCGATGCCGCAGTACAGGCAGCCAGGGCCCAGTTCGACGGCGGCGCCTGGTCCAAGCTCAGCGGCCCCGAGCGCGGGGCCCTGATCTGGAAACTGGCCGACCTGGTCGAGCGCGATGCCGATCGGCTCGCGACCCTGGATGCGCTTTGCATCGGGCGTCCCTTCCATGAGCCCAAGATGTTCGATCTGCCGCAGGCCATCGCGACCCTGCGCCACTTTGCCGGCTGGGCCGACAAGATCGAAGGGCGCACCATCCCCACTCCTGGCTATTTCGGCCGGCCCACGCTGTCGTATACGCGGCGCGAAGCGGTCGGCGTGATCGGCGCCATCGTGCCATGGAATACGCCGTTCATGATCACCTGCTGGAAACTGGGACCTGCGCTGGCCACCGGCTGCACCATCGTCATCAAGCCGGCCGAGGAAACACCCTTGTCGGCGCTGCATCTGGCCGCGCTGGTCAAGGAAGCGGGCTTTCCGCCGGGCGTGGTCAACGTCGTCACCGGGCGCGGCGCCGTTGCGGGCGCGGCCCTCTGCACCCATCCGGGTGTCGACAAGATCAGTTTCACCGGCAGCCCCGAAGTTGGTGCCGACATCATGCGCAGCGCCGGGCCCTTGTTCAAACGCGTTGCGCTTGAACTGGGCGGCAAGTCGCCGCAGATTCTGTTTGCCGATGCCGATATCGACACCGCGGTGCAAGGATGCGCGATGGGCCTGTTCTTCAATCAGGGCCAAGTCTGCGCTGCCGGCACCCGGGTGCTGGTGCAGCGCGCGATTTTCAATCAAGTGGCCGATGCGCTGCGCGGCGCGGCCGAGCAGGTCAAGGTGGGCGACCCGATGGAAGAGGGCGTGACCATGGGCGCGATCGCCAAGCGTTCGCAGTTCGACCGGGTTTGCCAATATATTGAGTCCGGCCGACAGGAAGGCGCCGAAATGATCGCCGGCGGCAAACTCGAGACCGCGCGCGGACTGTTCATCAAGCCGACCTTGTTCGTTAACGCCAACAACGACATGCGCATCGCGCGTGACGAAATTTTCGGTCCGGTGGGCACCTTGCTCGCCTTCGATACCGAGCAGGAAGCGCTCGCGATGGCGAACCATACCCGCTATGGCCTGGGTGCGACCGTGTGGACGCGCGACCTTGCCAGGGCGCATTCGATCGCCGCCGGCTTGAAAGTGGGTGCGGTGGGCATCAACGGCTGGGGGCCGATCGATGCGCGCCTGCCATGGGGCGGCGTGAAGACCAGCGGCATCGGTCGCGAACTGGGCTACAGCGGGATTGAAGCGTGCACCGAAGAAAAAGTCATTACCGTCGTGTTGTAGCAGGGTGGTCGCTTTCGCACCCTGCGCAGCGTGCCGGAAAAACAGCGGCTGTCAGTAAGAGTCTTATTTTTGCAGCAAGCATGCATTGGCATAAGTCATTGGCCTCAGAACAGCCGCAGAGCTGACTGATCAGCCAATGGTGGTACCTGGATCATTCATTTGGAGACGAAGATGAGAACAAAGCTTACTGGATTGGCGCTGGCGGCAATGGTTGGCGCCGCGTATGGCGCGACGGTGCAAGACCTGGGCACGACGCTCACGCCGCTCGGCGGTGAAAAAGCCGGCAACAGTGCGCGCGGCATTCCGGCCTGGAGCGCGGAACAGGTGGCATTGCCCGGCTGGAGCTACGGCAAGTACCGCAAGGATTATTTCAAATACAAGGACGAGAAACCGGTCGAGTCGATCGATGCCGGCAATGTCGATAAATTCGCCGACAAGCTGACCCCGGGCCAAGTCGCGCTGATCAAGCAAACCAAGGGCTACAAGATGGATATCTATCCATCCCACCGCTACTGCAGCGCGCCCGATTTCGTACTTGAAAACACCAAGAAAAACCCTGGTGTTGCCAAGATTGGCGCCGATGGCTGGAGCCTGGCGGAAGCGGTCGTGCCGGGCGTGCCCTTCCCGTTTCCTAAGACTGGTACGGAAGCGATGTACAACTCCAAGATGCGCTATAACGGCGTGGGTATCGATTACAAAAAAGTGACGACCGCGGTCTCGCCGCGCAAGGGCAGCACCGATTGGATCAAGGCCGGTTCTGAGCAAACTCTATTCTTTCCTTGGGGAAATAAAGGCAGCGCCAATCTGAGCACCTTGCCGCAGGTCGAGTATTACACCTACTTTGCCTATTCGGAGCCTACGGCACTGGCAGGTCAAGCGCTTGCGATCGCGTTTTTCCTGAACAAGCCATCGAGCGAAACCTTCTATTACTTCCCCGGCCAGCGGCGGGTGCGGCGCATGCCCGCGTATGCGTACGATTCGCCGCAGATCGGCTTCGAAAACCAGTACACGCTCGATGAGCCGTTCGTCTTCAACGGAGCGCTCGACCGGTTCGACTGGAAGCTGGCGGGCAAGAAGGAAATCTACGTGCCTTACAGCTCATTTGGCGCCTACAATTTTGCGGCCAAATTCGAGGATGTGGCGAAGGAAAATTTCATCGCCGAGAACGCCCGTCGCTACGAATTGCATCGGGTCTGGGTGATCGAGGCCACGGTCAAAGCCGGTTCCCGCCATTCGGCGCCCAAGCGCACTTTCTACATGGACGAGGACAGCTGGAATCTGGTCGCCGCCGACGACTACGATGCGCAAGGCAAACTGTGGAAACACCGCGAAGGCTATCAGATTCCCGTGTACGAGACCGGCGCATGCGATGTCTCGGCCTTTACCCAATACAACCTGGTCGAGGGCCGCTATGTATTTGACTTGCACTCGGTCGGCGCCGGCAAGGACATGAGCTGGATTGTGGATGGCAAGGCTAATCCGCGGATGAAGCCAAATTTCTATTCGTCCGACAGTTTGCGTTCGATTAGCGAACGCTAAAGGGGAAAAATAATGCAATGCACATTCAAATATGGGGCAATCGCGCTCGCAGCGTCGTTGTTGTGCAGCGGAGCGGCAAACGCATTCACCTTTAAAGGAGAAACGGTGTCGGGCAATTTCGACTCGACCGTGACTGCCGGGCTCGGCGTGAGGGCCGGCAATCCCGCCTGCTCGCATGTGATCGGCAGTTTTGCCGGCAGCTTCGCCGCAACGCCGCCCAGCGGCGCCGGTGCGCCTGCCGGTTGCGCCGATGTGCTGTCGGGCTACAATGATCAGGGCAATCTGAACTATGCCAGGCACGACCGTTTTACCACCTTCCTCAAAGGTACGCACGAACTGTTGCTCAACATGCCTGAGGAGTTCAAGTTCCTTGGGCGGGTCAGCTGGCTCAGGGATTTTTCATCCACCCATGCGACCGGCTTCCTGAGCGGCCTGGGCAGCGCGCAGTCGTTTCCGGATGACGCCCGCGACGAATTGCACCACAAAGTGCGCCTGCTCGATTTCTGGGTCAGCAAGGCGTTTTCGGTGGGCGAAGAACGCGGCCGCGTGCGCGTTGGCAACCAGGTGGTGAACTGGGGCGAGAGCCTGTTCTTGCCGGGCGGGCTGAACCAGACCAATGCGGTGGACCTGATGCGCTTGTCGCAACCGGGCACCCAGTTGAAGGAAGCGGTGCTGCCGGCCCCGATGATCAACGTCGCGTCCGGGCTGGGCAAGGGCGTCAGCCTGGAAGCCTACCTCCAGCGCGGCTGGAATGGAAACTACTTTCCGCCGCTGGGCAGCTACTGGTCGACCGCGTCGATCGGCAAGGGGGCCGACGCGTTCGGCTTTCCGACCCCGACTACGCCAGGCGCCAGCGGCCAGTACGGCGTTGCGATGCGCTATCAGCCCACCGCTACCTCGGTCAATCTGGGTGTGTACATGATCAACTATCATGACAAATCCCCGGTGCTGAAGACCTCGACGACAGCGGCCAGCGGGTTTCAGTATGCCTATCTGGAAGACCGCAAAATCTACGGCGTCAGCGCCAATTTCCCAGTCGGGAACTGGGCGGTCGGCACCGAGTTGTCGTATCGTCCGCGGGATGCGGTAGCGCTCAACGGATCGGCCCCCGGTTTCAGCGATTCGTCGCTGACGCCCATTTTCGGGGTTCAGTCTTGCCTGGCCAACGGCAATTGTTATGTGGAGGAAGGCAAGTACCAGTTGCACCTTACCGGCTTGCTGAGCCTGACACCCAGCGACCACGGGCCACTACTGAAACTGCTCGGCGCCAACACTGCAACCTTGCTGGCGGAAGCGGTGATGGTGCGCTATCCCAAACTGCAAAGCCAGTACGGCGGGGTTCCGGTGGCGGCGGGTGGCTGGGGCTGGGGCTTCGACACGACGGCGCGCGCCGATGCGACCGGCGCCGGCGCCCCGGCTGCGGTGGGATCGGCCACCTCCTACGGCTACAACTTCGACTTCAGCTGGGTCTACGACGGCACCCTGATTCCAGGTTGGCAAGTGATTCCGGAGGTGTATTTCTTCCATGCGCTGAAGGGCCATACCCCGAACGCAATGGCGACTTTCATGGAGGGCGCGAAATCGGCCAACTTCATCGTCAGCTTCGTGAAAAACCCGGCCACCTGGCAAGCTAGCGTGAACTACGCGAAATTCTGGGGCGGCGATACGGTTTTTGATCAGCCGCTGCGGGACCGCAGTTTCTTCGGGGCCACCCTGTCAAGAAATTTCTAGCACCGCCATGAGCGCATCCGCGAGCGATCGCGGGTGCGGTTCTTGGATGGTTTCAAAACGGCAGGATCAACCAGGCAGGCACGAGCTCAATGGGTTTTTATCAGCGCCATTTCAATCTGAAGCGATTCGAGGAAGTCGCCTTTCACAACCGGATTTCGATTCTGCTCTTTTTGCTGGCGTTCACGGCCCTTATGTCGGTCTTCGCCTTGCAGCTGCGCATGGATGCCGGTTTTGAAAAGCAGATGCCGAGCCGGCACGAATACATCGAGACCCTGGCTAAATACCGCAATGACGTCCTGGGGGCGAACCGGCTCAATGTCGTGCTCAAGGCCAGGAAGGGCACCATTTGGACCAAGGAAGGTTTGACGCGCTTGAACCGGTTGACCCAGGCCGTCACGTTTCTGCCAAATATCAACCGGCTCGGTGTCCAGTCGCTGTGGACGCCGAATACGTTTATCAATGAGATTACGGAAGAGGGCTTTCGGGCCGATCCCGTGATCCCCGGCACGGTGACGCCGGAAGGATTGACGCCGCAAGTGATCACCCAGATTCAACAGACCGCCAACAATGGCGGCTTCGTCGGCACCCTGGTATCGAACACCCAGGACAGCGCGATGATCATCGCGGAAATCAACGAGTTTGATGTGCAGGGCAACAAGGTCGATTACGTCGCGTACAACCATATTCTCGAAAGTGCCATTCGCAAAAAGTTCGAGAATGCCGACTTCGAGGTGCAGATCATTGGCTTTGCCAAGCAAATCGGCGACGTCGCCGACGGTGCGCTGGGGGTCCTCAAATTCTGTCTGATGGCCTTGCTGTTGACCGCATTGGCGGTGTACTGGTACTGCCGCTCGCTCAGTTTCACCGTGCTGCCGGTGGCTTGTTCCCTGGTGTCGCTGATATGGCAATTTGGCACTTTGCGCTTGCTCGGCTATGGCCTTGACCCGCTGGCGGTACTGGTGCCATTCCTGGTGTTCGCGATCGGCGTCTCGCACGGTGTGCAACAGATTAACTATATCGTGCGCGGCATCGCCGCCGGCAACAGCTGCGAGAACGCGGCCAGGCAAAGCTTCAAGGGATTGCTGATCCCGGGCGTGCTGGCTTTGGTGACGGCGTTCGTTTCGTTCGTCACGCTGGTATTGATTCCGATTCCGATGGTCAAGGAGTTGGCAATCACCGCATCCATCGGCGTGGGCTACAAGATCATCACAAACCTGGTGATGCTGCCGCTTGCCGCATCGTTACTCGAAGTGGGCAAGGATTACGCGGTTGGCGCGATGCGCCAGCAGCAGGCCCGCGCGCGCTGGCTACGTGTGTTGTCGAAGGCGGCGCAGCCGAAGGTTGCCCAAGCGATTGTCGGCGTCACGCTCTTGTTGTTGGCCGGCGCCGTCTGGTACAGCTATGATCGCCTGGTGGGCACCTTGCAACCGGGCGCGCCCGAATTGCGCGCCGATTCCCGCTATAACCGCGATGCCAAATCGATCGCGGACAATTATGCGACCGGCCTCGACTGGCTTACCGTCATTCTCGAGTCGCCGCCGCAATCGTGCGAGCGGGTTGCCTTCGGGCGCTACCAGGCATCGTTCGATACGTCGATGCGCAATGTGCCCGGCGTGATGTCGATCAGCTCATTTGCAGAGCAGCTGAAAACGTATAACGAAGGCTATAACGAAGGCAACCCAAAGATGTACGTGGTGCCGCTCGACCCAGCCAACTATGCGGCGCTGGCAGTTGAAATCGGGCGTGTGCGCGGCTTTTTGACCAATGATTGCAGCATGCTGGCAAGCCATCTGTACCTGACCGACCATAAGGCGGAAACGATCAACCAGGTGATCGCGGCAGCCAAGCGGTTCCGCCAGCAAAACACGCTCGGCGGTATCAACATCCGGCTGGCCGCGGGCAATGCCGGCGTGATTGCCGCCGTCAACGATGAAGTCGAAAAATCCGAACTGCCGATGATGTTGTACGTGTACGGCGCCATTGTGTTGTTGGTATTTGCGGTCTATCGCGACTTTCGCGCGGTGATCGCGTGCTGCCTGCCATTGACGGTCGCCACTTTTATCGGCTACGCATTCATGAAGCAACTGCAAATCGGATTGACGGTCGCGACCTTGCCGGTGATGGTGCTGGCTGTGGGCATCGGCGTCGATTACGCGTTTTACATTTACAGCAGATTGCAGATGCACTTGGCGGCCGGTGAACGAATCGAAATCGCGCTGGAAAAATCGATTCAGGAAATCGGCATTGCCACCATCTTTACTGCGATTACCCTCTCCATTGGAGTGGCAACCTGGTCGTTCTCTTCCCTCAAGTTTCAGGCCGACATGGGCAAATTGCTTGCCTTCATGTTCCTGGTGAACCTGGTAATGGCGATGACGGCGCTGCCTGCCTTCGCCGTGGTATTGGAACAGCTGTTCCCGCGCACCCGGCCGATAAAAGCCGCCGGATTGAGTCATTGAGGTCGCCATGAAAAAACGAAGTTGCCGGATTGCGCTGCTGGGGACCCTGCTGTGCGCGACGGCCATCACGCAAGCGCAAGAAGTGAAGGTCGCGCCGGCGCGAATTGACAGCGATGCCAGCCGGGTAATGATGCTCGACATCGCCAACGCCGGCAAGCGCTCGGTCGCAGTCGGCGAGCATGGTTATGTGCTGCTGGCCGATGGCGATGGGAACAAGCCGCGCCAGGCGAAAAAAGTCCCGATCGATTTTACCCTGACGTCGGTTGCATTCGTCGATGGGCGCAACGGCTGGGCGGTTGGCCACGGCAGTGCGGTGCTGCACACCACGGACGGGGGCGAGAGCTGGTCGCTGCAGCATGTCAATAGTCACGCCGACCAACCCTTGTTTAGCGTGTATTTCCGCGATGCCCAGGTCGGTTGGGCTGCGGGACTGTGGTCCCTGCTGCTCGCTACCCGCGACGGCGGTCACACCTGGACCCAGGTAACGCTACCGCTGCCGCCGGAGCGCAAACGCGCGGACCTGAATCTGCTGAACATCTTTCCCGGGGCTGATAACACCCTGTTCATCGCGGCCGAGCAGGGAACCGT
>JANPCW010000699.1:0-1982 GCA_031431155.1 Janthinobacterium sp.
CCATCGGCGCGGAATCGCCGCGCAAATCGTTGAGACCATGTTTGGCGCGCAAGGTGTCGGCCACCGGCGCTGCGCGTCCGCGACTCGCTTCCAGTTGCGTCAGGCGCGCGATTTCCAGCGCATCATCGAACGCCTGGCGAATCGATGCGGCCGAATACACAAATACCGCCGCCAAGCCTGCTTCCTCGGCCAGGTCGGTGATCAAGCCTGCGCCGACGATCGCTTTGACGCCGCTGGCCTTGAGCTCATTGATTTGTGCCCGCGCATCTTCTTCGGTCGCATAGTTGCGCTGCAAAATATCAAAACCGAAAGCGCTCTGGAATTCCTGCAGCGCCGGCATCGTTGACTGGTAAGTGACGATGCCGATATGCGGGGTGATCTGGCGCGCGCGCGACAGTGCCTGCATCACGTCAAATCCGCTGGCCTTGGCGATCACCACCGGCACCGATAGCCGGCTCTTGAGATATGCGCCATTGGAACCGGCCGCTATGACCGCATCGCAGCGTTCGGTCTCCATCCGTTCCCGAATATGGCGCGCGGCGTCATCGAATCCCAGATCGATTGGCTCGATCACGGCGCGGTCATCATATTCGAGCGTGATGTCGCGGAACAGGTCGGACAGACGCGAGACCGAGACGGTCCAGATCACCGGCTTCTGGCGTTGGTCGCTGGCATCGCGAACGGGGGCGGGTGGGCGGAGCATGGTTCAGAATATGGTTTGGTAACGTTTCAGCGGTGTTTCATTGATGTTTCAATGACGTTTCATTGTTGTTAAGTGTAACGCCGGGTGAAACACTTTAACACCAGTTTACATCGACCGGCAATTTATTTTTTCCCAATTTAATTTTGTAAACGATTGATTTTTATGATTTTTCGCTATTTAATTGGGTCTGACAGGTTGAAACGGTTCGGTTGGCATGGTGTTTGCGTTACCCACCGTGAGTCCCCATGCAGCTGTCTGCATGAAACGAGTTAGCAATCCATCAGGAGAAGCCATGAGTCAATATTCCGCAGGTGCAGCCTTTCGCAAGGCGATGCAAGAAGAGTCCCCGCTGCAAGTGATCGGCGCGATCAACGCGAACCATGCATTGCTGGCCAAGCGCGCCGGCTTCAGGGCGATTTACCTCTCCGGTGGCGGGGTCGCTGCCGGTTCGCTCGGCTTGCCCGACCTCGGCATTTCCAACCTGGACGACGTGCTCACCGACGTGCGCCGCATCACCGATGTGTGCGACCTGCCGTTGCTGGTGGACGTCGATACCGGTTTCGGTTCGAGCGCCTTTAATGTCGCGCGCACCGTCAAATCGATGATCAAGTTCGGCGCGGCCGCCATTCACATCGAAGATCAGGTCGGGGCCAAGCGCTGCGGCCACCGTCCGAACAAGGAAATCGTCAGCAAGCAGGAAATGGTGGATCGCATCAAGGCTGCGGTCGACGCCCGGACCGACGAAAATTTCGTGATCATGGCGCGCACCGATGCGCTGGCGGTGGAAGGCCTGGAATCGGCGCTGGAGCGTGCGGTCGCTTGCGTCGAAGCCGGGGCCGACATGATCTTCCCGGAAGCTATCACGGAACTGGCGATGTACAAGCAGTTTGCCGCTGCCGTCAAAGTGCCGGTGCTGGCCAATATCACTGAATTCGGCGCCACGCCGCTATTCACGGTCGACGAGCTGAAATCGGCCGATGTCGGCCTGGTGCTGTACCCGCTTTCGGCCTTTCGCGCGATGAACAAGGCGGCCGAAAACGTGTATATGGCAATCCGCCGCGATGGCACGCAAAAGAACGTGCTCGACACCATGCAAACCCGCATGGAGCTGTATGACCGCATCAATTATCACGATTTCGAGCAGCATCTGGACGCGCTGTTCGCAGCACAGAAAAAGTAAGACCATTGTTCAGGCATGCTTGCGCTTCCGGAGCAGGATTTTTTCATTAGGAGATTAATAATGAGTGCATTACCAACAGCCGTTTTCAAAGCAAAAAAA
>JANPCW010000700.1:0-1730 GCA_031431155.1 Janthinobacterium sp.
TGAAGGTCTCGCACCCCATCGTCTTCGGTCACTGCGTCCGGATCTACTACAAGGACGCCTTCGAGAAACACGGCGCGCTGTTCGACGAACTGGGCATCAATGTCAACAACGGCATGGTGAACCTGTACGACAAGATCAAGACGCTGCCGGAATCCAAGCGCGACGAGATCATCCGTGACCTGCACGCCTGCCACGAACATCGCCCGGAGCTGGCGATGGTGGACTCGGCCAAGGGCATCTCCAACCTGCACGCGCCCAACGACGTGATCGTCGATGCCTCGATGCCGGCCATGATCCGCCTCGGCGGTAAGATGTGGGGCGCGGACGGCCGTCCGAAAGACACCAAGGCCGTGATGCCCGAGAGTACCTTCGCCCGGATCTACCAGGAGATGATCAACTTCTGCAAGACCAATGGCGCGTTCGATCCGACCACGATGGGCACCGTGCCGAACGTGGGTCTGATGGCGCAAAAGGCGGAAGAATACGGCTCCCATGACAAGACATTCGAGATCCCCGAAGACGGCGTGGCGCGTATCGTCAAGCTCGGCGGCACCGTGCTGCTGGAGCAAAACGTGGAGCAGGGCGATATCTGGCGCATGTGCCAGGTCAAGGATGCGCCGATTCGCGACTGGGTCAAGCTGGCGGTGAACCGTGCCCGCCTGTCGGGCATGCCTGCGATTTTCTGGCTCGACGAGTACCGCCCCCACGAAGCCGAGCTGATCAAGAAGGTCAAGACTTACCTGAAGGACTACGATCTGACCGGTCTCGACATCCAGATCATGTCCCAGGTGCGTGCGATGCGCTACACCCTGGAGCGCGTGATCCGCGGCAAGGACACCATTTCGGTGACCGGCAATATCCTGCGCGACTACCTGACCGACCTGTTCCCGATCATGGAACTGGGCACCAGCGCCAAGATGCTGTCGATCGTGCCGCTGATGGCCGGCGGGGGCATGTTTGAAACGGGCGCGGGCGGTTCGGCGCCCAAGCACGTCAAGCAGCTGGTCGAAGAGAACCACCTGCGCTGGGATTCGCTCGGCGAATTCCTGGCGCTGGCCGTGTCGCTGGAAGATGTCGGCATCAAGACCGGCAACAACAAGGCCAAGATCCTGGCCAAGACGCTCGACGATGCCACCGGCAAGCTGCTCGATAACAACAAGTCGCCGTCACCGCGTACTGGCGAACTCGATAACCGGGGCAGCCAATTCTATCTGGCGCTGTATTGGGCGCAGGCGCTGGCGCAGCAGACCGACGACAAGGAACTGCAGGCGTATTTTGTTCCGCTGGCAAAGAACCTGACGGAGAACGAACAAAAGATCGCGGCCGAGTTTAAGGCGGTGCAGGGCAAGCCGGTGGACATCGGCGGCTATTTTCTTGCCGACCTGGAGAAGACCAAGGCCGTCATGCGCCCGAGCGCAAGCTTTAACGCGGCATTGAAGGCTGTGCATAGCTGATAGAAATGCAATGCGGATCTGCAAATGTTGCAGATCCGTGCTGGCAGGTCGAGGAAACGGCTTGCCGGCGCAATTGCACACCTCGTTTGACAAAGCTGAAAGACTTTCACGGATCGTGAAGTACCGGTGGGCTACGTACTACGAATGCCGGCAGTGCAGTGTAAGCGGCCGTTGCGGTTGCGCGCATGACTGCCGGCGACCGGCCAAAAGCGGACATGTGAGCACAATAATAAGCGCCCCCTTGGTCGCCTTTTCTTTGCGGAACGCCCACCTGCC
>JANPCW010000701.1:0-2883 GCA_031431155.1 Janthinobacterium sp.
AGCTCGCCGCGGCCGTAGCCGCCCACGCCAAGCAGCGCGGTGTTGGCGGGCAGGGCGGCGGCCTGCCAGGCTTGGGTCAGCACCGCGTCCACGCTCTGGCGCAAGCCGCGCAGCAGCTTCTCGGGCTTGCCGTCAGCCTCAAAACCGGCGATCACAAGCTGGCGCTCAGCTTTCAACTGCTGCTTGAGCTGCTCCTGAAGTTGCTTCTTAAGCGCGGCCGCAGGCATGCTGTTACGCCACCACTGCTGGCGTCAAAGCCAGGATGATGGCCGGCGGCGGCGGCATCTGCGGTGATATGGTCAGCACTTCGTAGCCGGTCTCTGTCACCAGCACGGTATGCTCCCACTGGGCCGACAAGCTGCGATCCTTGGTCTTGATGGTCCAGCCATCGCCCATTTCACGGATCTCGCGCCGGCCCGCGTTGATCATCGGCTCAACGGTGAAAATCATGCCCGCTTCCAGCCTCTCCAGGGTGCCTGGCCGGCCGTAATGCAACACCTGCGGCTCTTCATGGAACACCTTGCCGATGCCATGGCCGCAAAACTCGCGCACCACGCTATAGCCGGCTTTTTCGGCATGCTGCTGGATCACGTGGCCGATGTCGCCCAGGTGGGCGCCCGGCTTGATCTTCGAAATGCCCAGCCACATGCACTCGAAGGTAATGTCCGACAGGCGCTTGGCCAGAATCGATGGCGCGCCGATAAAAAACATGCGGCTGGTGTCGCCATGGTAGCCATTCTTGATGACTGTGATGTCGAGGTTGATGACGTCGCCATTCTTTAATACCTTGTCGCCCGGGATGCCATGGCAGATGACGTCGTTGACCGAGGTGCAGATCGCTTTCGGATAAGGCGTGTAGCCAGGCGGGCAATAATTGAGCGGGGCCGGGATGGTGCCCTGCACATCGACCATGTACTCATGGCACAGGCGATCGAGCTCGCCGGTTGTCACGCCAGCCTTCACGAACGGTGCGATATAGTCGAGCACCTCGGCGCCGAGCTTGCCGGCAACGCGCATCCCTTCGATATCGGCCTGGGATTTAATGGAAATGGAAGACATAATTGATCGCAATCAGCAAAGAAACGGTGGCGGCATGAACGGAAAACGCAAAATGGAAAACGCATGCAATGATGACGCAAATTATAAACGACGCCGAGCCTCGCCGCTGCAGGCGCGGCCGCGCGATTGCAGTCAAGCTCCGGATTTTGCGGGCGCGTGCGCAAGTCGTGCTTGATTTGCATGCCTGCTTTGGTGTAGAATTTCGGGTTGCTTGAATTTGATTTGAGCAATGCTGTAAAAGCAATCTACATGTGCAGTTTATATAGACGCGAATCCGGTCGACAAGGGTGCCCGATGGGTGACTGACCGGATTCCAGACCTAACCCTGGAGCTAATATGTCCGTAACAATGCGTGAAATGCTGGAAGCCGGTGTCCATTTCGGCCATCAAACCCGTTTTTGGAACCCAAAGATGGCGCCGTTCATCTTCGGTCACCGCAACAAAATTCATATCATTAACTTGGAAAAGACGATGACGATGTACCAAGAGGCGATGAATCACATCCGCCAACTGGCATCGAATCGCGGCACCATCTTGATGGTCAGCACCAAGCGTCAAGCGCGCGAAATCATTGCCGCCGAAGCACAACGTGCCGGCGTGCCTTTCGTCGATCAGCGCTGGTTGGGCGGTATGCTGACCAACTTCAAGACGATCAAGACTTCGATCAAGCGCCTGAAGGACATGGAAGCGTCGATCGAAGACGGTTCGGTCGAGAAGCTGTCGAAAAAAGAAGGCCTGATGTTCCAGCGCGAAATGATCAAGCTGCAAAAATCGATCGGCGGCATCAAGGACATGGGCGGCGTTCCTGACGCTATTTTCGTGGTCGACGTCGGCTACCATAAAGGCGCGATCACCGAAGCGGCAAAATTGGGCATCCCGGTCATCGGCGTGGTCGATACCAACCACTCCCCGGAAGGCGTCACTTACGTCATCCCAGGTAACGATGACTCGTCGAAAGCGATCATGTTGTACGCCCGCGGTGTGGCCGATGCCATCCTCGAAGGCCGTGCCAACGCCAACAACGCCGTCGTCGAAATGGTCAAGGCTGGTTCGGGCGATGAGTTCGTTGAAGTGAACGAGCAAGCGTAAGTTTCGTTTAAGTAAGCTTAATTAAGTTTAAATAAAAATTTATCAAAAGCCCGGTTAGCCGGGCTTTTTTTATGGGATAATTCGGGGTATTTAACCGGCAATCTGACTTTTATTAAGCAACTTAAATGGCTATTTTTGCATTTATAAATAAACAATTGGATAATTTGCATAAACTAAAGCCTGAAAATCCCGTAAAAGAATTTGATGAGTTTGTGAGTATTATGAAAAGACTCAGGAATGAATGTCCCTGGGATAAAGAGCAGACACATGATTCCATACGCCACCTTTTACTTGAAGAAACCTACGAAACTCTGGAGGCAATTGACGAAAAGAATTATGATGAGCTTAAAAAAGAACTGGGTGACCTGTTACTACATGTAGCTTTCAATGCAATAATAGCCGAAGGTGACGGGCATTTTGATTTTAAGGATGTTATCAACGCGATAAATCATAAAATGATATCGCGCCACCCGCATGTATTTGGCGATACCACTGTCAGCGGGACAAAGGAAGTGCTTAAGAACTGGGAGCATATTAAGCTCAACGAAAAAGGAAGAAAAACCGTATTAGAGGGTGTTCCTAAAAATCTGCCCTCACTAACCCGTGCATACAGGATACAGGAAAAATCAGCAAAGGTTGGGTTTGATTGGGATAACAGCGCCGATGCGTTCAAAAAAATTGATGAAGAGCTTCAGGAATTTAAACATGAGGCTGAATCAAACAAAAACGAAGAAG